>JAKAGH010000096.1 GCA_021817645.1 Deltaproteobacteria bacterium | reverse complement strand
AACCGGTCCCGGCGTTGCCGGGCCGGGGCTGAAGGGATTTCACCCTCGGCCCCTGGCCTTTATTCAGTCAGGGAGTTATCGCTCAGTCTCTTCACCGGAGAAGGGCACAGCCCTGCTGCTAGCCCCTAGGGAACCAGCCCTTACTCCTGAAATTAAAAGGGATTTAGACTAAAGAGGAGACAGACTTGGGGGGATGGAAAATATCTGCGCCAAGGGCCTTGAAAACGGGGGTATCCTGTTCAAGGCGATGAGGAGTGGCTTGCGCGTCGTAAAGGATTGTCCTGCTGGGGGAGAGGTAAGTCAGGGAACTGCTGCATCTACAGCCGTTCAGATGTGAGGAGGTCTGTTGGCAGCAGTCGCAGTGGCAGTCAGGCATGTCGCAATGACCAAGCTTGCCGCAACTTATGGTTTCCAGTTGGTAAGCGCGCACCTCCATTTTCATCCCCCATGCGGCCGTCAGCGGCAGCAACAGGGAGCAAAGAAGCGCCATCCAAACCAGAAGGCCACGGCTAATGCCTTTTACCATATATTTTGTATATACAATTAATTTATAATAAATCAAGGGGTATTTTTGCATCTGCATGGTCAAAATTTCGTGAATATTGTTGACAAACCGCTCTCCAATTCCTAATATTTTGAGAAAAAAATCACAAGAGGTGGGTTATGCTCTTTCCCGTGTCCGGCGTAGAGGTCAACCCGCTCATCCCTCCCCTTGTCGCCCTGGTGGTCTCCACCTTCACCTCCATGGGGGGAGTTTCCGGCGCCTTTCTCCTCCTGCCCTTCCAGGTCAGCGCTCTCGGCTTCTGTTCTCCCGCGGTGAGCCCCACCAATCTGATTTTTAACATCGTGGCCATCCCCAGCGGCGTCTATCGTTATCTGCGGGAAGGCCGCATGAACTGGCCGGTGGCCTGCGTCACCATCTTGGGGACGCTGCCCGGCCTCTGGTTCGGGGCCATGATCCGCTGCGAATGGCTGCCCGACCCCAGACATTTCAAGCTCTTTGTGGGCTGTGTGCTGCTCTATATCGGTCTGCGGCTCCTCTATGACCAGACTCCCTGGGCCAAACGCAAAAAGGCGAAAATCCTGGAATTTGAGGCCCAGGTCCAGGAACGCCTGGCCCAAGTCCTGAAGGAGGCAGGAGCCGCCACCGGGCGGGCCTTGCCCCCGGAGGCCCGGGTCAAGACCACGGCCTGGAGCCTGAAGCGGGTCTCTTTCGAATTTTTAGGGGAGGTTTTTACCTTCAACGCTCCGGCCCTGTTTATCCTGGCCCTGGTGGTGGGACTCATCGGCGGCACTTACGGCATCGGCGGCGGCGCCATCATCGCCCCCTTCCTGGCCGCCATTTTTAGGCTGCCCATGTACACCATTGCCGGCGCGGCGCTCCTGGGCACCCTGGTCACCTCCGTGGCCGGGGTGGGCATCTACTACGCCATGGGCATTGGCCCGGACCTGGCCCTGGGCGTGCTCTTCGGGATCGGCGGCTTCATCGGCATGTACCTCGGCGCCCGCCTCCAGAAATACGTCTCCGGCAAAATCATCCGCATCGGCCTGGGCGTCATCATCTCCACCCTGGCTTTGCGTTATATAATTGGGTTTTTTTTCTAAAAAAATTTCACCACGGAGACACGGAGGACACAGAGATACACAGAGGCAAAGATGGAACAATAATTTTGGCTTTGCCAAAATTATTGTTTTATATTTTTCTCTCTGTGATCCTCTGTGCCCTTTGTGTCTCTGTGGTGAAGTCTTTGAGGCTTTTTATGATCCTGGAATTTTCCGAAAAAGGCATCGTCTTCTTCCCGGACCCAACGTTGGTGGGCACCCCCAAGGATTACGGTCTGACTTACGAAGAAGTCTGGCTGACTGCGGCTGACGGGGTAAAACTGCACGGCTGGTGGGTCCCCAAAGAAGGGGCCCCGGTCCTCTTGTGGTTTCATGGCAATGCCGGCAACATCAGCCACCGCCTGGAAAATATCAAGCTGCTCCTGGACCGGGTGGGGGTCTCGGTCTTTATCTTCGATTACCGGGAATACGGCAAATCCGAGGGCCGCATCAGCCGGGAGGGCACCTACCTGGACGCGGCCGCGGCTTACCTTTACCTGGCCGAGTGCCGCAAAGTGCCGCCCCGGGATATCGTTCTTTTCGGCCGCTCCCTGGGCACAGCCCTGGCCACGGACCTGGCGGCCAAGGTCCCCTGCCGCTCCCTGATCCTGGAGTCCGCCTACACCAACTCCCAGGACATGGCCCGGCTTTATGCTCCCTTCCTTTTCGACTGGCGCCCCTCAGTGCCCTATGACAACCTGGGGAAGATCGGCCAAATCCGCGTACCCGTGCTCGTCATCCACGGAGAAGACGACGAAATCATCCCCGTGGACATGGGCCGCCGCGTCTTTGCCGCGGCGGCCGAACCCAAAGAGCTTTATATCATCCCCCGGGCCCATCACAACGATACTTACCTGGTGGGCGGCCGGGAGTATTTCCAGCGCCTGCAGTCCTTTATCTTCCCCAAAAAAGATTAGCGCCCTCAGCGCCCCGGCAGTGAATCATTTTTTTCACCACCGGGGCGCAGAGAGCGCAGAGAAGTTGTAGTCGCAGGGGCACAGCCAGCTGTGCCCCTACTCATCCTGCGGATTTAACCATGCTTCCCCGCAGCAGCACTAATGTTTTCCCTCGCCAGGGGCGCCTATGCCGCCGCCGCCAGGCTGGGGCGCAGCAGGCGCAGCCGGTGCGGGTTTAGGAGGCGGCGCCGCTTTTGGAGCAGGCGCAGGCGCAGCCGGTCTGCTGGCCGGAGGCGGAGCCATGCGCGCCGGAGCCGGCTGTCCGCCCGGAGGCGCACCCATATGCGTCGGCGCCGGTCTCGAGGCCGGCGGTGGAGCCACCTGAGAAGGCGCGGGCTTCGGCGCCGGAGGCGGCGGAGTCACACGCGTGGGCGCCGGCTGCGACCCAGGTGGCGGAGTCACATGCGAAGGCCCCGGCCGCGGCCCAGACGGCGGAGTTACGTGTGAAGGCGCCGGTCTCTGCCCCGGGGGCGGAGCCACATGAGTGGGGGCCGGTTGCTGGCCTAGGGGCGGGGCCACATGGGCCGGCCCGGGTCCTGGTCCTCCCGGCCGGGCCCCTGGAGCCGGGGCGCCCCGGTATCCGCCATGCCACCCGGAGCCCTGGCCCCGGTGGTGCTGGTCATAGAACCTCCGGTCATAATACTGGCCTTGACGGTGGCTGCGCCAATAGGGATAGGAGCGCTGAAAACTCTCATAGTAATGCGGATGTCCTCTGTACCAGGACAGCCACATGGGCCCATAATATCTGGAAGGTCTGACGATATAGGTGGGCGGATAAGCGTAATACGGGCTCCAGCCGTATTGCGGACCGAAAAAGAAATACAGGATGCCGTTCAAAAACCAATCCCCGTTGTAATAGACCCACGGAGTACCCGGCCCTACCCAGGGATACGCATAAGGATCCGCGGGCGGGGGTGGATACTCATAGGCCTGAGCATGAGCAGGCGGGGCGAGAGCGGTCAGCGCGCCGCCTCCCAGCAGAAGGGTCAGCACCAAAATAAAAGCAACCTTTTTCATACCTGCCTCCTAACGGCTTTCTTCTCCTCACTAATGTTAAAAGTTATATCCGTATCCAGCCGGGTCAATGCGTGACAGCGAAAATAGGTAAAACCACTGATCTATTAGACCTGTTTCCTCAGTCTTTTGTTGGGCTCGGATACACAAAAAAGATGTCTTTCCCGTTCCCAAGCTCCTGTTACGAAAAGTTGTCAGTGACCAGTGGTCAGTGATCAGTGATCAGTAAAAGCTAAGGTATACCAGGGTCTTACTCCCTCTACCCCCATCCAGGGAGTGCCATTACTCTTATCAACAAGTTGCGGGGGGAGCGGGGTGGGGCGAGGAGGGCCAGACTTTTCATTCTTTATGGTGGGCCACGGGCTCATGAGCGACTGCTTTGAAAAGTTCGAAGTTCAAAGTTCACGGTTAAGATAGCGACATCCTTGAAATTGTCGTGCTTTACGGGTGGTCCGAAGGCCCATGAGGAACTGCTTCCGAAAAGTTATCACTGTTGGCCCGGGCTTTCTATCCTGGGCGAATACCGAGGCGGGCGGGGACGCCCGCCTTTTCATCGTTCGGGCGAGCCAAGGGCACATGAATTACTGCTTGGGAACGCCATTGCTTCCGCAACTCCTGCTTCGCAGCCTGAATTCACCCGGGCCCGGCGCTGTCCATCACCAGATTGCGTATAAACTTTGGACCTTGAACTTGGAACTTTTCACAATGGTGCTTTAACTTGGCAAATCTGCTACATTAACCCATATGAGCCTGCCCCTGCACCGCCGCGCCCTTCTCCTTTCCTACTTCACCGTGGGTTACAACGTCCTGGAATGCCTGGTTTCCCTCCTGGCCGGCTACTCGGCCGGGTCCATCGCCCTGGTGGGCTTCGGCCTGGACAGCTTCGTGGAGTCCCTCTCCGGCGGGGTGATGATCTGGCGCTTCACCCACCACTCGGAATTAACTCCGGAAGCGGAGGAATTGCGGGAACGCCGGGCCATCAAGATCGTGGGCTGGACCTTCCTGGCGTTGGGGGCCTACGTCCTTTACGAATCCCTGGAAAAGCTTATTTATCAGGAGATTCCTTCCCCCAGCCTCCTGGGCCTCATCGTGGCCGTTGCTTCCCTGATCGTCATGCCGGGGCTCTATTTTTACAAATACCGCACGGGGAAATCCTTAAACAGCCGCAGCCTGATGGCGGACTCCAAGCAGACCCTGGCCTGCGCCTGGCTCTCCCTGGCTCTGCTCATCGGCCTGAGTCTCAATTATTTCTACGGCTTCTGGCAGGCGGACCCGCTCATCGGCCTGGTGGTGGTGGGGTTTTTATTGAGGGAAGGCTGGGGCACTCTCAAGGAAAAGAAGCTCTGCACCTGCGCCACCTGCGGCCTGCCGCCCGCGGCCGGCAGGGATGATTGATTTTTTTGCCATGAAGAATGCTAGCTGCAAGTGTTCAGTAGGCCCGAACTCTCGATAAAAATTGCTTTATAAACAATTCTTCAGTATTCTGCCCCCATCTATTGGAATCGCCTTGCATAAATCAACGCTTGATTTCTGAGGATAGCCCGTGACAAACAAAGGCAAACGCATCGTCGCAATTTGGATTCTTGGAATAATTGCTGTTACCATCTCAATCGCACTCCCCACCGTCTCCGGCCACTGTGAGACCTTGCGCTTTGTCTTTATAGCAGACTCCCGGGGGACCAATGATGGCGCTGATCTCATCAACAAACCCGTCTTAGAAGCCATCAATGCTCAAATCCTGGCGTTATCTCCCCGGCCGTCATTTGTGATCCACGGCGGCGACCAGGCCCGTCGCGGCTATGCCCATCCCCATGGTAGGGGAGAATATACTTTTAAGATGTTCAAGGACGTGATGAAACCTGTAACTGATGCCGGCATAAAATTATATACGGTGCTCGGGAATCATGAACTATATAGAGACGATGGGAGCGATGTCGAGCAGGAAGAAGTCGGAGACTTTTATATCGACAATCAACAGGAATTCCAAAAGGAATATACCGACAATCCCAGCAACGGCCCGTCCCGTTATGAGAGACTGGTCTATTCCTTTGAATCTCCCAAAGCTGACGCTTTCTTCGCGGTCCTAGATTGTTATTATCTCACTAAGGACAGCCCCAGCACGGACTTGCATGGTCGTTTTGATGACACCCAGTTAGCCTGGCTGGAGGATCAACTGAAGAAGACTAAGGCCACCCATAAATTCGTCTTTGCCCATGCGCCCTATTACCAGATATTTGGAGATCAAGACAAGCAAAATACCACCTTTACCAAATTATGGAGCATCCTGGATAAATATCGCGTAGACTTCTTTGGTTGCGGACATACCCATCTTTATTCCCGGAAGAACATTAACGGCAGCATCGCCCCCGATCCTCAACTTAACCCCCCAGTCCAATGGAAAAACAATGTAACTCAGCTGCTCAACGGCACCTGCGGGGCTAAAACAAGTACCGGTGACCCGTCAGTGAACAGATATACTTGGCATGTCTCTAATGCGGAAGATACCCATTTTTTCAGTGTCGTCGATGTTAACGGCAGGACAGTAATGGTAAAGAGCTATGGCGGGGCAGCATCACCTTATATATTAATTGACCAGTTTATCATTCCCTCAACTATCATCCCCGAAACCTCTTTGTTGCTCTTGAATTGATCGCCAACTATTGAATTCCTGGTTTCCATGAATCAGATATATGGGGCGGAACCTTCCCGCCCCATATTTTTCTCTCTTCTTGTGCGAAGACCTACTTTTTCTCCACCCGCTGCATCACCGCCTTCAGCAACACCGGCCAGGCGATGGTGGCGTCGCACAGGACCTCTGCGAAACGGCCGCCGTCCTCCGGGGCCGCGAATTTCCCCCAGGAGACTCCTTCTTTGTAAGTGCAGCCGCTCAGCCCCCCCCAATGGGCCGGCTCCGGGCAGAGGCGCACCCCATACTGAAACCGCTGCTCCGGCAGGTCCAGGTCCAGGCGGGTGTGCAGCAGCTCCAGATAGGGCCCCACCTGCTGGGCCCAGTTCCGGGGCACCCCGCCCCCCACCGTGAAGATCCCCAGCTTTTTGGCGGCCAGCACCTTCTGGGCATAGGCCCCCAGATCCAAAAAGGGATTGAAGGGCAGGGACAGCCGGGTCAGGGCCTCGGGGAATGGCGCGCCTGCGGCCAACGCGCTTCGAGTCATCTGAATGGCCAAATCCAGGCCCAGCTCCGAATCGGTGAACGCGGGGATGAACACCGGCACATCTTTGAGAAAGGCATTCCGCAACATTCCGGGCTGGTCCGTATGCTCCGCCAGATGGCGGCCCAATTCCCGGCACAGTGAGGACGAGCACCAGACCTGGTCCGGCGGCAAGGTCTGCAAGACCTCCCGGAAGACCTCCTCGGCATAATCCAGGTTGGCTTCCATCTCCAACGTGTCGTAGATGCGGTTGTAGCCCTGCTGGTACAACTCCCGGTCATCCCGGTCCTGCGGACACTTGTAATGCGCCCGGCCCAGGGTCTCGATCAGGCCGTGGGCCACCAGCGCGCCGGTGGTGATCACCGCGTGCAGCCAGCCCCGGTCGATCATCTCGCAGATCATCAGCCCCATCTTGGCGACGCTCATGGCCCCGGAAAAGGTGCCGATGATGGTGCAATCCCCATCCCCCACCATCGCCTCCAGGACGTCCGCGGCCTCCCCCAGGCTCCGGCCCCCGAACGCAGTGCGGCCCATAGCCCGGAGCAGTTCGTCAAAGTCCTGGACTTTATTCAAATCCAAAGGCGCCAGGGGCTCCAGCCCATCCTTGGCGCCGTCGTGAAAATCTTCAAACTTCCGTCTCATTTTAAATACCTATTTTCCGTTTTCCGTTAAAAGCTTATTGCTTAACTAGTAAAAAAACATCCTTGATTAAAAGGTATTCATCAACATCAAAACCCCCTCCCCCTTCGAGGGGGGAGGGTCGGGGTGGGGGTGGCGAAATCAGGCCGAGGTGGCGAGTCAGAATAATGCACCACCCTCGCCTCCCGCCCGTTTTACTGCTCACTGCTCACTGCTCACAATTAATCACCTTCATCCCCCCTACCGGCGCGACTGATAAATATAACCCAACGCCTTATACAAAATCCGGGCCGCGGTGAATTCGCTCACCCGCTGCCCGGGGATGGGCGCCAGTTCCACCAGGTCCAGGCCGATGACCGGGCCCCGCTGGGCCAGGGTGGAGATGATGGTCAAGACCTGACGATAGCTGAGGCCCCCCGGCTCCGGCGTGCCCACCCCGGGCATGACGCCCGGGTCCAGGACGTCCAGGTCGATGGAGAGATACACCGGGCCGTTAATCTGCTGGAGATGCTCTATGGCCTGTCCCCAGCCCTCTGGCGTGTGCAAGTCCGCGGCCTTGAACAGCTTCATCCTGGGAGCCACCCACAGGAGGTCCGCTTCCTCCTTGGAATAGCTGCGGGTGCCCAGGAGCGTCAGGGGCCGGCCTAATTCATAGACCCGGCGCAGCACGCAGGCATGGGAGAGTTTGGTGCCATCATAGCTATCCCTTAGGTCTGCGTGCGCATCTAAAGCCACCACCGTCAAATCCGGGTATTTGGTCTGCACCGCCTGAACCAGGGCCGCGGTAATGGTGTGTTCGCCGCCCAGGGCCAGGACCAGCTTCCCCTGGGAGACCCAGGGCTGCACCACCCGGCGGATTTTATCCAGCATGGCTTGAGGCCCGGAGGCCTCCTGGCCCATGGGCATGGCGGTGGTCAACTTGATCTTCTGGCTGGGGTCCCAATTGCCTTCTTCATCCCATAGCTCCACTTGCCGGGACGCGGCCAGAATCGCCTCCGGCCCTTCCCGGGTGCCCGCGCCGTAAGTGGTGGTGGCTTCGTAGGGGATGGGCAGAACCACGGCTTCCGCGTCTTGCACCGGGAGATACTTCAGGTCCAGGAAGTTCAGGGGCATCTCACTTCTCCTCCGGCTCCGGCTCTTTAACCAGTTCCATCTCTTTCAGGCGGCGGTACAGGGTGGCCAGGCCGATGCCCAGGAGCCGGGCGGCCAGTTCCTTATCGCCGCCCGTCTTTTTCAGGGTCTGCAGGATGGCCAGGCGTTCGATTTCTTCCATGGACGACCCCACGGGGATGGTGATTTGATCGTCCGCGGGAGAATGACGCCGGATTTCATCCGGGAGATCGGCCAGCTGCACCATGTTGCCCTCGCACAGGGCCACGGCCCGCTCCACCACGTTTTGCAGCTCCCGCACGTTGCCCGGCCAGGCGTAGTTCTTCAACGCGGCCAGGGCCTCCTGGCTGAAGCCCATGGCGGGGCGGTCGTTTTCCAGGCAAAACTTGTCCAAAAAGTGCAGGGCCAGTAAGGAAATGTCCTCGATCCGCTCCCGCAACGCGGGTATGGGCAGGTGGATGACATTCAGCCGGTAGAAGAGGTCCTTGCGGAAACGGCCCTCGTTCACCGCGGCTTCCAGGTCCACGTTGGTGGCGGCGATGACCCGTACGTCCACCTTCAGGGTCTGGGTCCCCCCTACCCTCTCGAATTCCCCTTCCTGCAGGACCCGCAAAAATTTTACCTGGGTGGTGGGGGGCATCTCGCTGATTTCATCCAGAAAGATGGTGCCGCCGTCCGCCAGTTCGAACCGGCCTTTGCGCTGTTGCGTGGCCCCGGTGAACGCGCCCTTCTCGTGGCCGAAGAGCTCGGATTCGATGAGCCCTTCCGGCAAAGCCCCGCAGTTGAGCTTCACCAGGGGTTTTCCCCGGCGGGTGCTCTGGTAATGAATGGCTTCGGCCACCAGTTCCTTGCCCACCCCGCTTTCCCCGGACAGGAGCACCGTGCTTTTCAAGGGCGCCACCTGGTTGACCACATGCAAGACTTTGAGGAGCGCGGCCCCCCGGCCGATAAGGCGGCCCGTGGGGCCCCGGTCCTGGAGGGCCTGGCGCAAGCGTTGGTTCTCCACTATCAGTTGCTGGGTCTCCAAGGCCTTGGTCACCACCTTGCGCAGTTCGTGCATGCGGAAATCTTTGGTGATGAAGTCGTAAATCCCCCGTTTGAGAGCGGATACGGCTTCATCCACCGTGGCGTGGCCGGAAATCATGATGGCGATGGCCTCCGGCCGCAAGATCCGCAAGGCCCCGAAGAGTTCCGTGCCTTCCATGTCCGGGAGCTTCAGGTCAATAATGGCCAGGTCCACGGGGTGACGCCGCACCTCGTCCAGGGCCGCCACCCCGGTACCCGCGGTGTGCAGCTCATGGCCCATTTTTTTCAACCCGGATTCCAGGGCCTCCCGGGTGGGCGCGTCGTCGTCGACTACTAGAATGACACTCATAGGAGCAGTTTTCCGTTTTCCGTTTTCAGTTCCCAGTTCCCAGTTCCTCAACCTTTTCCAGTTTCTTAACCTTATAACATATAGATCATAAGCAATTAATATACCCCCATATTTTCACAAACCTTTTATCTTTTCCTTTATTGAAAACTGGCAACTGGC
>JAKAGH010000095.1 GCA_021817645.1 Deltaproteobacteria bacterium | reverse complement strand
TGGGGCATGAATTGGTGGACTTCGGCGCCCGGGAATATGCCCCCAAAGATGATTATCCCGATTATATCGTCCCTCTGGCCCGGGCCGTGGCTCGGGGCGAGGTGGAGCGGGGGGTGGCCATCTGCGGCAGCGGCGTGGGCGCCTGCGTGGCCGCCAACAAGGTGGCCGGAGTGCGGGCCGCGTTGGTGACCGAGGTTTTTTCCGCCCACCAAGGGGTGGAGGATGACGACATGAACATCATGTGCCTGGGGGGGCGGGTGACCTGCTATGCCCTGGCCTGGGACCTGGTGCAGACCTTTTTAAAGGCCCGGTTCAAGGGAGGCGAGCGTTTCCAGCGCCGCCTGGACAAAGTGGCCCGCCTGGAGAGACGGGAGGATTAACCAATGGCCGACAACCCCTTGAGGAGACTGCATGCCCTGGGCCAGAGCATCTGGCTGGACTATATTCGCCGCCAACTCATCGCTTCCGGAGAGCTGCGGCGGCTGCTGCAAGAAGACTGCTTGGGAGGCGTGACTTCAAACCCCGCTATCTTTGAGAAGGCCATCGCCGGCAGTCATGACTACGACCGGGAAATTCGGGCCCTGACTCTGAAGGGCAAAAAAGTGGGAGAGATTTACGAAACCCTGGCCTTGGAGGATGTGCGGATGACCGCGGAGGTCTTCCGCTGTGTTTATAACGACACCCAGGGGGATGAGGGCTATGTGAGCCTGGAGGTCAATCCCCACCTGGCCCAGGACACGGAGGGCACCATCAATGAGGCCCGGCGGCTGTGGGCCAGGCTGAAGCGGCCCAATATCTTCATCAAAGTCCCGGCCACCCGGGCCGGACTGCCGGCCATCACCCAGCTCATCAGTGAAGGGATTAATGTCAACGTCACCCTGCTCTTCGGCCTGCCCCGCTACCGGCAATTGGTCGAAGCCTATCTGGCGGGGCTGGAAAAGCGGGCCGCAGCCGGGCTGCCCCTGAAGCAGGTTGCTTCCGTGGCCAGCTTTTTCTTAAGCCGCATCGACACCCTATTGGACCCGTTGCTGGAAAAGGTGGCGGCCCAGGGCGGCCCCCAGGCCGAGACCGCGACCGCCTGCCAGGGGAAGGCAGCCATCGCCTGCGCCCGGGAGGCCTACAGCATTTATAAAGAAATCTTCCACAGCCGGCGCTTCCAGGCCCTGGCAGCCCACGGCGCGCGCCCGCAAAGACTCTTGTGGGCCAGCACCAGCACCAAAAACCCGGCTTATGCGGACGTGAAATACGTGGAGGCCCTTATCGGCCCGGAAACCATCAATACCCTGCCTTTAGAGACTCTGAACGCCTACCGCAACCACGGCCACCCGGCCCCGCGCCTGGGAAAGGACCTCCATGCCGCCAGGGAGTTGTTGGCGCTCCTGCCGAAGCTGGGTATCGACCTGGAGCAACTAACCCGGCAGTTGGAAGACGAAGGAGTCGAACAGTTTATCAAACCTTTCGACAGCCTGATGTGCTCCCTTGAGGGCAAACGCCAGGAAGCGCTGATAGAGTGTCTGGACCGGCAGACCCTGGACTTGGGAGAATATGAGCAATCCGTCCAGGAGCGCCTTGAGGCCCTTGAGAAGGCCCGCTTCAGCGAACGGCTCTGGCGGAAAGACGGCAGTCTGTGGAGCCAGGACCCGGCAATACAAAAAAACCTGCCGAACTCCCTGGGTTGGCTGCATGCACCGGAGAAGATGGAAGATTGCCTGGGGTTCCTGCTCTCCTTTTCCCAGAGTATGCGGGAAGCGGGATTCCGCCACGTGGCCCTGCTGGGCATGGGGGGGAGCAGCCTGGCGCCCCTGGTTTTTCAACGAGTTTTCCCGGTGGGGGAGTTTGGGTTGCCCCTCGCGGTCCTGGACACCACTGATCCCGGAACGATCCGGGACCTGGAAAAGCAGTTGCCCCTGGCCGAGACCCTGTTCATCATCGCCAGCAAATCCGGGACTACCGCCGAACCCCTGGCTTTTGGAGAATACTTTTATCGCCGTATCCAGGAAATAAAAGGGGAGCGGGCCGGGGAAAATTTCCTGGTGATCACCGACCCCGGCAGCCCCCTGACTTCTTTGGGACGTGACCGGGGTTTCCGGGGTTGTATTCTGAATTTTCCGGATATCGGCGGCCGTTACTCAGCCCTATCCTTTTTCGGCCTGCTGCCCGCAGCCATGATGCGCCTGAACCTGGCCGAACTGTTGAACCGGTCCCTGCGGATGCTGCACGCTTGCTCTTCCTGCGTGCCGCTCCGGCAAAACCCCGGTGTGGTCCTGGGCGCGGCCCTGGGGGAACTGGCTCGCCGGGGCCGTGACAAAGTGACCTTCATCTGCATGGATTCCCTCGCTCCCTTGGGCATGTGGCTGGAGCAGCTCCTGGCCGAGAGCACCGGCAAGGAAGGCGTCGGGCTGCTGCCGGTGGCCGGCGAGCCCCTGGGGGCCCCCTCCGTTTACGGGCACGACCGGGTCTTTGTTTACTTCCGGCTTCCGGGAGGGGGGCAGGAAAAACTGGATCAGGGCGTGGCCGCGCTACGCCAGGCGGGCCATCCGCTCATCACTATCCAGATGACCGATCTCCTGGATTTGGGGGAGGAGTTCTTCCGCTGGGAAATCGCCACCGCCACCGCCGGTGCGGTATTAGGTATTAACCCTTTTGATCAGCCCAATGTCCAGGAAAGCAAGGATAACACCAACCGCCTGCTCAACCTGGTGCAGGAGCAGGGCCGCCTGCCCGAGGAGCCCCCCACCCTGGTGGCCGGTTCCCTGGGCCTTTACTCCACGGAGAGCGCTCCCACCCTGGCCGCGGCCCTGGCCAGATTTGTCCAGCAGGCGCAACCCGGAAATTATCTGGCCCTCCTGGCATACCTGCACGAAAGTCCGAAGATTGAAGCGGCCCTGGAGGATCTGCGCCTGATGTTCCGGGACCACCTCCATCTGGCCACCACCCTGGGCTATGGGCCCCGTTATCTCCATTCCACCGGCCAGTTTCATAAGGGGGGACCAGGCACCGGCTTCTTTTTGGAATTGACCTGTGATGATCCGGAAGATCTTGCCCTTCCCGGGAAACCCTATTCTTTCGGAATCTTCAAAAACGCCCAGGCCCTGGGCGACCTGGAAGCCCTGCGCCGGCATGGCCGGCGGGTCATGCGGGTCCATCTAGGCACGGATGTCTTCCGGGGACTGGCGGAGCTGCAGCAGGCCGTGACCATGGCACTGACGGGGGACTAGCGATTAATTTTTCCCTGACGCCCCGGCCGCCCTTCCGGCTGGACCTGACGGTCTGGGCCATGCGGCGGCGCCCCCACAACCTGGTGGACCGCTGGGATGGCCAGGTCTACCGGCGCATCCTGGTCCTGGAGGACCGGCCGGTGGAGGCGGCCGTCATCCAGACCGGCCCCCCGGCCTCCCCCAAGTTAGAGGTGAACATCCGGGGGATTAAAGGCTCTCCGGCAACGGTCTCCGCCCTGACTGCGGTCCTGACCCGGATGCTGGGCCTCCAGGCCGACCTCCACGATTTTTACCGCTTCGCCGCCCGCGACCCGCAACTGGGACCATTGGTCGAAAAATTCCGGGGTCTGAAGCCGCCCCGCTTTCCCGCCATCTTTGAGGCCCTGGTGAACGCCATCGCCTGCCAGCAGATCTCCCTGACCGTGGGCATCCATGTCCTCAACCGCCTGGCCACCGCCCGGGGTTTAAACCTGGCCGGAGAGGCCGGGGTTGCCCCCGCTTTTCCCCGGCCCCAGGATCTGGCCGGAGCTTTACCCGAAGAATTACGCGGCCTGGGGCTCAGCCGGCAAAAAGGCCGGGCCCTGGTGGAATTGGCCCAAAGGATAATCCAGGAAAAGTTAAATCTGGAAGCCCTGGCCGGGCTGGATGACGCCGCGGCCTTGGAGCAGTTGCGAGGCTTTCGGAATGTGGGGCGCTGGACTGCGGAATACGTCCTGCTCCGGGGCCTGGGGCGCTGGCACCTGTTTCCCGGCGACGACGTCGGCGCGCGCAACCGCCTGCAAGAGTGGCTGCATCTGCCGAAACCATTGGATTACGAAGGGGTGCGCCGGGTCCTGGCCCACTGGCGTCCTTACGGCGGGCTGCTCTATTTTCACTTCCTGCTGGAGGGCCTGGCGGCAGAAGGACATATTTCCTGATGCCCCCTGCGCCCGCGGTCCCGGTTATTCTCACCATCAGCCACTCCACCCGCCCTTTGGAGACAGATTCTCCTGCCGTTTCTGATTAAACCTGATAGAATAGGCCCAATTTCCCAGAGGATTATCTGCAGATGACGCCAACTCCTGCCAAGGACCTGTCTGATTCCGGAGAAACCGCGTATTTCGGCTACCGCCGGGTGGCGGCCGCGGACAAGGGCCACCTGGTGTGTAACCATTTCAACACCGTGGCCGCGCGCTACGACCTGATGAACACCCTCCTGAGCTTTGGCCTCCATCACCTGTGGAAGCGCACCGCGGTGCAGATGCTGGGGCTCAAACCCGGGGACCGGGTCCTGGATGTGTGCGGCGGCACCGGGGACCTGGCCCTGTTGGCGGCCCGCAGGGTGGGCCACCGCGGCCGTATCGTCATTTATGACATCAACCGGGCCATGTTGGCTGCGGGCCGCCCCAAGATAGCCTGCTCCCCCCTGGCCCCCAGGATAGATTATCTGCAGGGTGACGCGGAGCGGCTGTCTTGCCCTGACAACTCCTTTGACGCAGCCACGGTGGGGTTCGGCATCCGCAACCTGACTCACCCGGAGAATGGTTTTAAGGAAATGCACCGGGTCCTGAAGCCCGGCGGCAGACTCATGTGCCTGGAATTCTCCCAGCCCACCTGGTCCTGGTTCCGCTGGCTCTATGACCTTTATTCTTTTTACTTCATGCCCCTGGCGGGCAAGATCATGGTGGGGTCCTGGCAGGCCTACACCTATCTGCCCGAATCCATCCGCATGTTCGCCCGGCCCCAGGAATTGAGTGCGGTTTTGGAGGAAATCGGCTTTACCCGGGTGCGCTTCCGCCGCCTCACCAACGGCATTGCCGCGGTCCACGTGGGGGTCAAAACCCCATGAAAATCAATTGGGCCGAACGTCTCATGGTCAATAGCCCGGTCCGGATCGTGGTGCAGCGTCTCCTCATCCGCTGGTTCAAGAAAAATACCTTTCTCAAGCCCGGAGCCAAGATCCTGGAGGTGGGCTGCGGCCGGGGCGCGGGCGCGGCGATGCTTCTGAAGGGATTTGCCCCGGCCCTGCTTCACGCCATGGACCTGGACCTGAGGATGATCCGTCAGGCCCAAGACTATCTGCCCCCGCAGCAAAACGACATCTTTCTGTATGTAGGCGACGTCTTGCACCTGCCCTACCCGGACGCAACCATGGACGCGGTCTTCGGCTTCGGGGTGCTGCATCATTTGCCGGACTGGCCCGGGGGCCTGGGGGAAATCGCCCGGGTCTTGAAGCCGGGGGGCCAGTATTTTCTGGAAGAATTCTATCCACCGTTTTACCAGAACTTTATCGCCCGGCGGATCTTTCTGCATCCGGAAAAGGACCGCTTCCACAGCGCCGACCTGCATCAGGCCTTGAAAGCCGCGGGCTTTACCTGGCGCGGCATCCTGGAATGCCCCTTGGTCGGCGTCCTCGGGGTAGCCATTAAAGAAGAGGCGTAGGCGCAGACCCAGTTGTCCGCCCGCGGGTGGCTGCACCCAGGCAACCGTAGAAGCCATTTCAAAGCCTCTTTTCTGTCATCCTGAACATAGTGAAGGATCTCAAGGCCTCGAAAATACGAGATTCTTCGCTGCGCTCAGAATGACAAATTAGGATAATTGAGGTTTTGAAATGGCTTTTAGTCCTTTGAGGGCAAGCCGGATTAAGCCGTCAGGGAGAGGCCGGCCGGGTGAGGCTGTCTTCTCAGACCGCGTTTGGCCCCTAATTTCTCCCCCCTAACCCGTAATCACCTTTCCTGCCAACAGTTTTTTCCGGCGGAGAATCCCCTGCCCCTATGGACGGCCCTAGATGGAGTTCCTATATTCTATGCAGCCCAACGTGGCTGCTGCCATTTGACCATCGCTATTTTTTTTGAGGTCCCTTTATGAGTAATCAAGACTGCACTATCGGCCTGGCGGGCCTGGGCACCATGGGCCGCAACCTGGTCTTGAACATGGCGGACCATGGGTTCGCGGTGGCCGTCTATAACCGCACCGGGGAAAAGACCAGGGAATTCATGGAGCAGGAAGTGGGGGGCCGGAACATCCAGCCCGGCTATACCCTGGCGGAATTTGCCGGCCACCTGCAGACGCCCCGGGCCATCATCATCCTGGTGGCCGCAGGGCCGCCGGTGGACGCGGTGATTGACGAACTGCTGCCTTTTTTGTCCCCGGGGGACCTGCTCATCGACGGGGGCAACTCCAATTTTCAGGATACCAACCGCCGCGGCCGGACCCTGGCGGCCAGGGGATTGCTCTTTTTGGGTCTGGGCATCTCCGGGGGCGAGACCGGGGCCCGCTACGGCCCCAGCCTGATGCCCGGCGGCCCGCTCGCGGCTTACGAGCGGGTGCGGCCCATTCTGGAGGCAGCCGCGGCCAAGGTGCGGGGAGATCCCTGCGTCGCTTACCTGGGGGGCGGCTCTGCCGGCCATTTCGTCAAGATGGTGCATAACGGCATTGAATATGCCCTGATGGAACTGTTGGCCGAGGCCTATGACCTGCTGCGCCGGGGCCTGGGCTTGAGCCCCGGCGAACTGGCCGTAATTTTTGAGGAGTGGAGCCGGGGGGAACTGGCCTCTTATCTGGTGGAGATCACCCCGCCCATCCTGCGCCGGCTGGAGGAGAAGACCGGGCAGCCTTTGATAGACCTGATTCTGGATCGGGCCCGGCAGAAAGGCACGGGCAAATGGACCTCCCAGGAGGCCATGGACCTCCAGGTCCCCACCCCCACCATCGACACCGCGGTCATGATGCGGGACCTTTCCGGTTACAAGGCCGAACGGGAAGCGGCCAGCCGGGTCCTCCAGGGACCGCCGCCAGCTTTCCCGGGGGACCGCCCGGCCTTTATCCGCCTGTTGGGCCGCAGCCTCTATGCCGCCATGGTGCTGGCCTTCGCCCAGGGTCTGGCTCTATTGCAGCGGGCTTCCCAGGTTTATGATTACCGCCTGGAACTGGCCACCGTGGCCCGCATCTGGCGGGGCGGCTGCATCATCCGCGCCGCCCTGCTGGAAGAAATCCGGGCCGCGTATCAGACCCGGCCGGATTTGGCGCACCTGCTTCTGGACGCCCGCCTGGGCCGGGAAGTCATGGCCCGGCAGCCGGACCTGCGAACCGTGGTGACCACCGCGGCGGACCTGGGAATTCCCGCGCCGGGCTTCATGGTTTCCCTGGCCTATTACGACGCCTGGCGCAGCGCCCGGCTGCCCGCCAACCTGATCCAGGCCCAACGCGACTATTTCGGCGCCCACACCTACGAACGGCTGGATCTGCCCGGCGCCTTCCACACCCGCTGGACGGAGGATTGAGGAGGTCTTATGACAACTGCCGCTACCCCTGAGCCCACGGTCTTCGTGATTTTCGGCGCGGCCGGTGATCTGGCCTGGCGCAAGCTGGTGCCAGCGCTCTATAACCTCTTCCTCGACCGGTGGCTGCCCGAAAAATTTCTCATCCTGGGCCAGGGCCACCGGCAGATGACCGAGACGGAGTTCCGGAGGCATCTGCGTCAGGGGGTAGACCAGTTCTCCCGCCGGGGCAAAACCGAGAAAGGGCAATGGGAGAGCTTTGCCGCCCATCTGTCCTTCGTCGCCTCGGAATTGGATGATCCCCGGGCCTATACAAACCTCGCCAAGCAGCTCGCCGCCCTGGACCAGGAGTGGCATACCCGGGCCCACCACGTTTTTTACCTGGCCATGCCCCCCGGCATGATCGGCACCGTCACCCGGGAACTGGCCAAGGCCCGCCTCCACCTGGAACGCCAACGCTCCCGCATCGTCGTGGAAAAACCCTTTGGCCAGGACCTGGCTTCAGCCCGGGCCTTGAACCTGACCCTGGCGGCCAACTTCGAGGAATCCCAAACCTTTCGCATCGACCATTATCTGGGCAAAGAGACGGTGCAGAATATCCAGGCCTTCCGCTTTGCCAACGCCATCTTTGAACCGGTGTGGAACCGGCGCTATATCGATCACGTGCAAATCACCGTGGCCGAGCAGGTGGGCGTGGAGAACCGGGGCCATTACTACGATAAGGCCGGCGCTCTCCGGGATATGATTCAAAACCATCTGCTCCAGATTCTCTGCCTCATTGCCATGGAACCGCCCATTTCCTTCGATGCCGATGAGGTCCGGAACAAAAAAGTAGACGTGCTCCGCGCCATCCGCCCCATTGCCCCGGAAGAGCTGCACCGCTTTGCGGTGCGGGGCCAATACGGCGCGGGCTGGATCGAGGGCCGGGAGGTCCCCGCTTATCGGAGTGAGCCCAATGTGGCTCCGGACTCCTCTACGGAGAGCTATGCCGCAGTCAAGCTGCTGGTGGACAACTGGCGCTGGCAGGGGGTGCCTTTCTACCTGCGCACCGGCAAACATTTGCAGGCCCGGATCTCCGAGGTCTCCATCCAGTTCCGGCCGGTGCCTCACCAGTCCTTCCCCCCGGCCGCGATGATGGACTGGCGGCCCAACCGCCTGATTATCGCCCTCCAACCCGAAGAGGGCATCTTGCTGCGTTTTGAGGCCAAGTATCCCGGGCCCAGTCTGCGTCTGGCCCCGGTCCTCATGCAGTTCTACTACCGGGAGGCTTTTCGCATTACTCCTCCGGAAGCCTATGAGACCCTGCTTCTGGATGTGATGCGGGGGGACGCCACCCTGTTCATGCGGGCTGATCAGGCCGAGGCCGCCTGGGCGGCCATCACCCCCGTGTTGGAGACCTGGGAGGCCATCCGGCCCACCGACTTTCCCAACTATCAGGCCGGCACCTGGGGGCCGGAGGCCGCGGACGACCTCATCGCCCAGGATGGCCGCAGTTGGGTCATGCCCACCTTCCTGCAATGCCAGGAAGACCTGGCGATCTGCCGGGTGACCATGGCGCCTGGGTCCTAAAACCTTTTTCTGTTTTCTGTTTTCCGCCAAGCTACGCTTCCGGAAAATGTGGGGCAGTTGTGGAACGCGGGTATTGCTAATGATCATCCAAACCTATCCTGACCAGGAATCCTTGAGCCGGGCTGCGGCTGAACTTTTTGCCCGGCAGGCGGAAGAGGCGGTAAAACTCCGCTCGGCCTTCAGTGTGGCCCTTGCCGGAGGGCAGACTCCCAGGCGGACTTATGAAATCCTGGCCCAGCCTCCTTTCCGGGAGCAGGTGGACTGGGAGCATCTTCACGTCTTCTGGGGAGATGAGCGCTGCGTGCCCCCGCAGGATCCCCGCAGCAACGCCCGCATGGCCCGCAGGGCCTGGCTGAATCATGTGCCCCTGCCCCCAAGCCGGATTCATCCCATCTCCTGCAAGCCCAATCCGGTTGCCGGGGCCCGGGAGTATGAAATACTGCTCCGGAAGTTCTGCGCCGGTACTCCCCCTTGCCTGGACTTAGTCTTTCTGGGACTGGGAGAAGACGGCCATACCGCCTCCCTTTTCCCTTATCACCGGGCCTCGGAAGACCGGGAGCACTGGACCGCGGCCGTGTATGTCCCCGCTCAGAGCCTGCACCGGGTCACTTTAACCCCGGCTTTTCTCAATCAGGCCAGGGTTGTGGCCTTTTTAGTGGCAGGCGCAGCCAAAGCCAAGGCCCTCCAGGAGGTGCTGCAAGGCCCCCGGAACACCCGGCGTCTCCCCGCCCAACTGATTAACCCTGAACGTGGAGAGCTGTATTGGCTGGTGGATCGGGAGGCTGCGGGGCAGTTGCGCTGAGGCTGGCGGGCAGCCCGGCCGCAGCCTCCTGGCCTGGGTTTTCCCGATCTCCGCCAGTCACGGTCCGTCGTGACTTTTACTTAACCCCTCACCCCCTCTGTGAGTGCCAACCTTCACCATCGCCCCACCTTTTTCACCCCCTGCCCGGAATGGGCCGTACCGCAAATAGGGCCGCTAAT
>JAKAGH010000094.1 GCA_021817645.1 Deltaproteobacteria bacterium | reverse complement strand
GAAGCCCAGCACCTGGTTCTCGGGATGGGCCCGCTTCGCGGCCTCGAAGAGCCCGGCAATGACGTTGTGACCCCCAGGAGACGGGCCGCCGGACAGGACGATGCCGAGCCGCCGGGGTTCATCGTCGGCAGGGTTGCCGGGAATGACTTCCAGCAGCCGATTCTGGCTCACAAAGGGCAGCTGGTCCCGGGCCACCTTCAGGGGCTCCAGCGCCGGCCCGGCCAGGGGCCGGGTGGCCCCGGTCTCGTTAAGGCAGGGACAGAGCCGCGGCTGATAAGCCCGCCTTTCCCTGGCAAACGGGGTCTCCGGCTGCAATAGACCCGCGATCACTGTCTCTATCTCCCCCTGGCCCGGACCCTTGGCCTTGGCTTCCATCATTGCTTCTCCTTAATCCCATTTGGCCGTGACGCTACTCATTTCCCCGGCGACTAAAACCAGGGCGGACCGCGCCCACCCATCAATCGGCCATATTAATCTAAATTAAAACAAAATGTCCATAAAAGGAAGGGGGCAGCCGCGGAGTTCGCAGGTTTTGGGATTCCCGGGTGGGGAAGGCCAGGGGTGGGAAAAAGATTTTTTGATGACAGGGCAGCGGCCGGCGCCACAGGCTTGCCATCTAGCGCAGCCTGAGGCACCTTCCTTTTAAGAATGAAAAAATTTACCGTTTACGCCAGGCCTCCCAGTGGGGGCGGCCCTGGGAATCCCGGAGTTGGAGGACGTGGTCTCCCCGGGTCAGCTCATACGCGACCACCCGGTGCCTGCCGTCCGCGGTCTTTTCGCATACTCCCTTAACCCGGACCTCGTCCCCGGCCTTAAGATCGAACTCCTGGCGCTCCAGGTACCAGACCGGTCCCAGGTGGACGTGCACCTGTCCCATCCCCTTGGTGTCCAGCACCAGGGCCATGCCCGGATACATCCCCTCCGCCAGGGTTTCGGTGAGCACCCGGGTCACTTTCCCCTTCTCGTCAAAGGGCTTGCAGCTAGCTTTCAGGGGACAGACATACGCCGCGTAGAGGCAGGCCCGGAAGCCCTGGCCCCGGCCTTGGGCCCAAGCTTGAGAGGACAGACCCAGGGCGAGAAAGGCCACCGCCAGGCCCAGAGCCATAAATTGCCGTCTATTCATGGGAAGTCTCCTTATCTCATATTGGTTAGAAAGCATACACCATGGATAACAGAGGAGTGATATTGGCGCTGGTGTTCTTCCCGGCCAAATCAAAGTTCACCCCCAGGGCCAGGGAGAGTTTATCCGTGGCCATATACTCGATCCCCGGCAACACCGAAACCAGGGCGGTGGGCTGGGCATTGGCCTTGGGCCCCACCAGCCGCCCGGCATCCCAGTTGCTGGTCAGCTCCAAGAGCGCCACCCCTTTCTTGGTAATGGGATATTCCGCCGCCAGGTTCACCGTGACAAAATCCCGGGGATGATTCCGCCGTTGGATGGGGTTACCGTCTCCATCCGCCTCGTCGGTGGTGAAATCGCTCTGCCAGGCATAATAGAAATTGCCATACAAAATGAGAGGTTTCACGTACTTGGATAAATTAAGGCCTGAGGTGAAGGCATAACTGCCGCCGCCGATAGCATCCGTCCCCAGCCGCCCGGGATTGAGGCGCCGAAAATGGCTGGTGGGGAAGGTGGGGGCAAAGATGGCGCTCACCGTGGGGGCGACGGGGCCTTCTTCCACCAGGCGATATTTGAGGGTCAGGTTGATGTCGCCCAGGCCCCCGAAAGCCGCGGCCCGTTCGCCGTTCGGTCCGGGCTCGTTGACGTTGCCGGCCCAATTGTGGATATAAGGAATCACCGTGTAGACCTCGAGGTTGTTCCAGAGGCCGTAGGTCAGCTTCAGGCTCATGCCGTAAGATTGGAAATCTCCGCCCGCCGAGACCCGCCGCCAACTGGGAGTGAAAGAGCCGGTTTGAAAGCTCAGTCCCCAGGTGGGCTGGAGCGCGAATTTGCCTTTCTCAATGGGGATGGCGGTGTCGGTGATGATAGGCCCGAAAGTGGCGGGACATTCATCCTCTTTCTTGGCTTCCTCTTCAGGTTCTTCTGCTGCCTGGAGGTTTTTTTCCTGTTTGTGGGAAGAGTCGCCGGGGCCGATGGCCGCCAGGCCGGAGGAAACGGCGATCAGTTCCAAAAGCATAACCGAAACAAGTAATATTAATTTCTTGGGCCAGATCCAAAACATCATGCAATCCTTTCACGGTTGTCTCTGCGTTGCTGCTCCTGAACGATTCCTAGCTAAGCAACTTATTTCTTTTCTCCCTTGGCGCCGCAGTTATGGGAATCGCAGCCCGGGCAAAAGGCTCCTTTTTTCCAGACCGAGCGGTACAGCAAATATAGGGCTCCGGCAATGCTGGCTCCTGCCAGTAACAGATCCGTCCAAGTCATCTCAACCCCCCAGTCCCAAGAGTTTCCCGCCTTGGTAGATGGCCAGGGCCACCACCCAGGCCAGGATCATTTCATAACCAAAGGCCACGCCGAACCATTTCCAGGAGCCGAACTCGTGCCGGAAGGCCACGGCCACCACCATGCAGGGCATGTAGAGCAGCACAAAGGCCATGAAGGCATAGGCGCTCAGGGGCGTGAACTGTTGTTGGATCACGGCCTTCAAGGGCCGGTTCTTTTCCTTCTCCTCCATGGAGAATTTGGTACTGCCGAAGGAGGAAAAGACATTGAGGACCGCTTCTTTGCCCGCGGCCAGGAAAGAGACGCCCATCTCCTTTAGATCTTCGCCCAGGGTCGGGGCCGCTTCCTGCTTTGCGTCCTTGGCCTTAGGGGTATAAATCTCGCCCATGGTGCCCACCACGATCTCCTTGGCAATGACCCCGGTGATCAGAGAGGCCGCGGCTTCCCAGTTCCCGAAACCCAGAGGTTTTAGTACAGGAGCCACCACCGCGGCGGCCTGGCCCAGATAGGAGTCCTTTTTCTGTTCCACCCCCCAGGGCAGGTTCAACAGGAACCAGGTGAGCACCGACACTGCGAAGATGTAAGTTCCGGCCTTGATGAGAAAGTGCTTGCCCTTCTCCCAGGTATGGATCAGGAGGCTCTTCAGCCCCGGCAGCCGGTAGGGGGGCAGTTCCATGATGAACAGGGGGTACTCTCCCCGAAAGATGGTCTTCTTGAACAAAACGCCCATAATCACCGCCAGCCCCAGGCCCAGGACATAGAGGGACCAGATGACCGTGCCCGAATAGGCCGCAAAAAAGACCCCCACAAAGACCACGTAGACCGGCAGCCGGGCCCCGCAGGACATCAGCGGAATCAGAAGCGCGGTCAGGGCCTTGTCCCGGGGGTTCTCCAGGGTGCGGGTGGCATAAATCGCGGGCACGTTGCAGCCGAAGCCCAGGAGCAGGGGGATGAAGGACTTGCCGTGCAGGCCCATGGCGTGCATGGCCCGGTCCATGACAAACGCGGCCCGGGCCATGTAGCCGCTGCCCTCCAGAAAGGTGATGAAGAACATCATGGCAAAGATCACCGGAATGAAGACCAGGACGAACCCCACCCCGGCGATGACCCCGTCGGTGGCCAAAGAGACCAGCCAATCCGGGGCCTGGAGCAGGGTCATCAGGGCCTCGGCCCCCCGCTTGAAGGGACCGTTGATCATCTGGTCCATCCAGTCGGAAAAAGGCGCGGACAGGTCAAAAGTGAGCTTGAAGACCAGCCACATGGCGGCCAAAAAGATGGGGATGCCCAGGAAACGGTTAAGGACCCAGCGGTCGATCTTCTCGGTCAGCTCCGTCCGCTGGCGCTCGGCTTTCTTCATGACTTCCCGGGTGAGCCCCGCGGCCCGGCCATAACGGGCGTCGGCCATCAGCGCCTCCAGATCCTCGCCGTGGGCCTGGCGCAAATGCCGCACGGCCTGGCCGCCGGCAAAGGCCTCGTTGCCGCCCAGCCGGGCCTCCTGGAGCACCTGGCGGTCTCCCTCCAGGAGCTTCAGGGCCAGCCACCTCAAGGGGTACCGCTCCTCCAGGTGAGGATGGAGCCTTTTGATTTCCTCCGCCACCTCCTGGGCTGCGGTTTCGATATCCGTGCCGTAACTCACGGTCCGGGGCCGCCGGGCGCCGGGATCGTCCCCCACCGCCACCATCGCGGCCAGGAGTTCCTCCACCCCTCGCTTCTTGGTGGCTACCGTGGGCACCACCCGGGCGCCCAGGACCTCCTCGATGGCCCGGGTGTTGATCTGCAGGCCCTGGTTATGAGCTTCGTCATAGATATTCAGGGCGGCCACCACCGGCAGGCCCAGCTCCAGCAACTGCATGGTCAGGTAGAGATTTCTCTCGAGATTGGTGGCGTCGATTACGTCGATAATGACGTCCGGGGCTTCCTCCAGCAGGAAATCCCGGGCGATGCGCTCTTCTTCGCTATAGGGGCTGAGGCTGTAAGTGCCGGGCAGGTCCACCAGGCGGATCTTTTGGCCCTGGTATTCCAAGACCGCCTCTTTCTTCTCCACCGTCACCCCCGGCCAGTTGCCCACCTGCAGGCGGGTGCCGGCAATGGCGTTGATCAGGGTGGATTTGCCGGCATTGGGGTTGCCCGCCACCGCTACGGTCAGGATTTTTTGGGCCGCGGGCGCGGGCGGGATTTTCAGGGCCAAGCTTTTCATGCCACCACCTCCACGGCGATGCCCTCGGCCTCGCTCTTGCGGAGGGAGAGTTTATAGTTTTTGACGGTAATCTCGATGGGGTCGCCCAGGGGCGCGACCTTTTCCACCCGCACCTCTTCGCCCACCAGGACCCCCATGTCCATAAGCCGCCGCTTCAAGGGGCCCAGGGCCCCGATTTTGGTGATCTTACCCCGTTCGCCGGGGGCTAATTTCGCCAGGTTCATTAAGACCTCCTCCGCACCATGATCTTCATGGCCAGACCCCGGTTCATGGCGATCCGGGAGCCATCCACTTTGATTAGCATTACTCCCTGCCCGTGGTTATTGAGGACCTCGCAGACCTTGCCCTGCCGCAGCCCCAGATCCTCGATCCGGGAGCAGCACTCCGGATTAGTGCATTTGCATTGGGAACAAGGAGAAAAAAGCTCGTCTATTCTGTTCTCAGCCACTTCGGCCTTTTCGCCCACTGACAGCAGTCCCAAAGGAACCATCTTGCAAACCTCCATAAATAAATGAGACTGAGACTTAGTCTCATATGTGGATCAAAAAAAATTGCTCGCAGTTATTCTTTCTTCTCCCGGCACTGGCGGCAATAGCCATAGATATCCAGGCGATGGCCGGTGGTGGCAAAATCGTGGCCGCGGCCGATGCGTTTCTCCGCCTCCTCCACTGCCGGGTCCCGGAACTCCACGATGGAGCGGCAGCCCAGGCAGCGCAGGTGACAATGGTGATCATGGCCGTAAATATGTTCGTAATGCATGTGCCCATCCTCATAAAAGACTTCCTGGACCAGGCCGCTTGCCACCAGGAGCGCCAGGGTGCGGTAGACCGACGCCCGGGAGATGCGCTGGCCCTTCTGGCGCAGGCGCATGATGAGTTCTTCCACGTCAAAATGGTCGTGCTCCGCGAACACCTCCGCCAGGATCGCCTCCCGCTCGGGGGTGAACCGCATCTCTTTGTGGGCCAGAAATTCCCTGAAGACGTCGACTTCGGATCTCATCTGCGATTGATTCTCAATATCAATTATTTTCCCAGACCGGTCAAGAAAAAAATTGCGGTAAATCTAATTTTGCGGCCAAGACGTGGCCCTGGCAGCCTTCCCTGCCTTGCAAATTTTCCAGGCCAGCCATATATTTGGTTAGTTTTCAGATGTAAGCATGAACCTTAATTGCCGAAGAGCCACCACCGTTAATCTTCCGGCCCAGGAGGAAATTATGAACGACGAACCCAAATCCGCGGTCACCCGGAGCCAGATTGGCATGCGTCTGCTTATTACCCTGATTTTCCTGCCGATCAACGGCCTTGTCAACGCCACTATCGTGCTGACTACCCTGTTCCAGTACGTTTACCTCTTCATTACTTTGCAGCACAGCGAGCCGGTCCGGGTCTTTGCGAACAAAGTCATCGGTTTCGGTTTTCGCGTCTGGCGGTTTATCAGCTTAAATGAAAACCAGCGGCCTTTTCCTTTTACGGAATTGCCCGGGGAGATGGAGGCGCCGGAAGGGGAGGTCAAATTTCCTTGACCACCTGCCCCGCGTTGACCCGGGAGATGCTGCCTGAACCGGTGGATATGACCCTAAAAGACGCTGATCTGGATTTTCCCCGGGCCAGAGAGGCCGCGGACCGGCGGGCCCTGCAGCTCTGCAGCGAGCCTATGTTGCTCGCCTGGTTCGACCGGGCTGCGGGACGCTTTTCCCCCAACATCGTCTGCTGCCGGGAAGACCTGCCCAGCTGGCTGGCCTACGCCTTAAGCCGGGGCGGCGACCTGATTATCGATGTTAACGCCGAGGCCTTTGTCTTTGTTTATCACCGGGGCTGAAATCTGGTCGGGAAAATGATAATTTTATAAGGTTATCTCCTCGTTCCCAAGGAGGATCTTGGGAACCAGAATTGGGCATATTAGCGAGGCGGGCGGGGACGCCCGCCCTACGTCTTTTTTAATCTATGAGTGAGCCGACGGCTCATGATGATTGCTCCATAATAATCATTGAAATAACAGAACCCGGGAGTTGAGTTGATGAGCACCACCGAGACCACCGCCCCCCTGGATTTCATCCGCCAGATCATCACCGATGATTTAAAGGCCGGGAAAAACGAAGGCCGCCTGATGACCCGTTTCCCCCCGGAACCCAACGGTTACCTCCACATCGGCCACGCCAAGTCCATCTGTCTCAATTTCGGGGTAGCCCAGGAATTCGGGGGCCTGTGCAACCTGCGCTTCGACGACACCAACCCCACCAAAGAGGAAGTGGAATACGTCGACTCCATCAAGGAAGACGTGCGCTGGCTGGGGTTCGACTGGGGAGAAAGGCTATATTACGCGTCCGATTACTTTGAGCAGCTATATCAATACGCCCTCCATTTAATCAAAACCGGCAAGGCCTATGTGGACGATCTGAGCGCCGAGGAAATCCGGGAGCACCGGGGCACCCTCATCGAGCCCGGGAAAGACAGCCCCTACCGGCAGCGCGCCGTGGCGGAGAACCTGGACCTGTTTGCGCGCATGCGGGCCGGGGAATTCCCGGACGGCGCCCGGGTGCTCCGGGCCAAGATCGACATGGCCTCCCCCAATTTGAATCTGCGGGACCCGGTGCTCTACCGCATCCTGCATGCGGAGCATCACCGCACCGGCGGCAAGTGGTGCCTTTACCCCATGTACGATTACGCCCACCCCATCTCCGACGCCATCGAAGGCATCACCCACTCCATCTGCACCCTGGAATTTGAGGACCACCGGCCCCTGTACGATTGGACTCTGGATAACCTGCCGGTGCCCTACCGGCCGCACCAGTACGAGTTCGCCCGCCTCAACCTCAGCTACACGGTGATGAGCAAGAGGAAACTCCTGCAACTGGTGAACGAAGGCTTGGTTGCGGGCTGGGATGACCCCCGCATGCCCACGCTCTCAGGCATGCGCCGCCGGGGCTACACTCCGGAGGCCGTGCGCCAGTTTTGCGAGAAGATCGGCGTGGGCCGCCGGGAAAACATCGTGGACCTGGCCTTACTAGAATACTGCGTCCGGGAGGATTTGAACCGCCGCGCTCCCCGGGTGATGGCAGTGCTCCGGCCTCTCAAAGTGGTCATTGAAAACTACCCGGAAGGGCAGGCGGAGGAGCTAGACGCGATCAACAACCCTGAGGACCCGGACAGGGGCAGCCGCAAGGTGCCTTTTGCCCGGGAGTTGTACATCGAGCGGGAAGACTTCATGGAGGAGCCCCCGAAAAAGTTCTTCCGCCTGGCCCCGGGCCGGGAGGTGCGGCTGCGCTACGCCTATTTTCTCAAGTGTGTGGGCGTGGTCAAAGACGAAAACGGCGAAGTGACAGAATTGCGCTGCACCTACGATCCGGAGACCAAGGGGGGCTATGCCCCGGACGGCCGCCAGGTCAAGGCCACCCTGCACTGGGTGGCTGCGGCCCAGTCCCTGCCCGCGGCAGTGCGCCTCTATGACCGCCTCTTCACCCAGCCCGCGCCCGGCGAGGAGCACGGCGGCGATTTCCGGGCGGACCTAAACCCCAACTC
Source organism: Deltaproteobacteria bacterium (assembly GCA_021817645.1). GTDB lineage: Bacteria > Desulfobacterota > Desulfobaccia > Desulfobaccales > 0-14-0-80-60-11 > SURF-52. The sequence goes on along the minus strand of JAKAGH010000094.1, from coordinate 1,913 downwards.
CCTGGAGGTCCTGAAGGATTGCCGCCTGGAGCCCTCCCTGGCCGCAGCCCGGCCGGGGGAATTTATCCAGTTCGAGAGAATGGGCTATTTCTGCGTGGATAAAGACAGCGCGCCCGGCGCCCCGGTCTTCAACCGCACCGTGACCCTAAGGGACCCCTGGGCGAAGATTCAGCAAGCGGGGAAGAAATAGAAAAGATTCACCACAGAGTCGCAGAGGGCACGGAGAAAGACATTAGGTTAAAGAAGTTATTTCCCCGACAAAGCCAGGACAACAATCTCTTTATGCTCTAACATATTTACATTGTGTAAATATACCTGATGCGATATACTTGGGATGAAAAGAAAAACCGCTACAATATCCTGGAGCATGGGATTGCTTTCGAGGATGCCCAGCGGATTTTCGAGGGGCCAACAGTTGAGCGAACTGATGACCGTTTTGATTATGGAGAAACCCGGGTGTATGCCATCGGCCTGGTGAACGGCATTGAAATCACGGTGATCTATACCGCCAGAAACGATGATGAAATATGCCTTATCTCCGCCTGGAGGTCTGAACCTCATGAAAGACGCACCTACTGGCAAAAAATCGAAGGTTAAGCGCGGCACGGATTGGGAGAGGCTGCGCCATATGAGCGATGCCGAGATCCGCGCCGCGGTTGCAGCCGATCCGGACGCGCATCCTACGGGTGAGGCGTTCTGGGGGGACGCCGAAGTCGTTATGCCCCGGCGCAAGGAAGTCATCACGATCCGGCTTGACGCTGATTTGCTGGCCTGGTTTCGGCAGCAACCCGGCTACCAGACCAGGATCAATGCTATCCTGCGCACCTTCATGAAAGCCCACGCCCACAAAAAGGACCAACACGCTCCTGCTTAATCTAGGACCAGCTCAATGGACTCCACGCCCCGGCTGCCGGTGACCGGGGCCAGGGTGCCGCACCGGGGGCAGTGGGCCAGGGGCAGTTGTTCGTGGGGGTCCACCGCGCCTTCGGGCAGAGGTCCCTTAAACCCGCAACTGGGGCAGGCCAGGGTCATCGGCTCCACGATCAGGTTCAGCCGGGCCTTCTCCAGCGGGGTGCCTTTCACCAGGACCTCAAAGGCCTGGCGGGTGGCGGCCGCGGAGTGGATGGCCAGGGCCCCCACTTTCAGGACCACCTCCGTCTCTGCGCCTTCCGTGTCTACCCCCGGTTCAGCCAGCTTGGCCAGCAGGCTCTTCACCACTTCTTCCATCAGTCCATATTCATGCACCGCGCGTGACCTCCGCCGAAAAAAAGTCCAGTGCAGCCGACAGCTGATACCAGCTTGCCGTCGAACGGCGGGGGTGGCACCCGTGTCTGCCCCCTTGGCGCCCGCAAAAACACCAGCTGCGGCCCCGCAAAAACCCAGGTGATCATAGGATTAAAGCGCCACGGTATTTGCGGGCGCTGGGGCGGACACCTGGGTCCGTCCCTGCAAAAAAATTACCGTTAGACTCGGTTTGGTAAGAAACACGCACCAGTCTATCCTTTAATTCCTGGGTATGCAAGGCGCCTTTAGAAGATGGGGTGTATATACCCTATTAGGGGAGGAAACACCCCACAGACAAACTTAATAAAGTGTCTAATTATCCAACAAGCATATTTACAGTTTGGCTAAGTGTTTCGAAAAGCAACAATTCCTTGAGTCTTCGTGAATAGACAAAGCTACAAGCACGTTTGCAAAAATTGGCACAATAATAGCAGTTTGGAGGTGGTTGGAGATTTTTTCCAAAGACGGCCTGATTTTGCTGAGAGCGTGATTAGGCCAGGGCGGCATGGATTTTTTAGCGGCACTTGGAAGAGGAGATTTATGAGTAAAAAAGTGTTGGGCTCAGTTATGGTGGTGGGAGGCGGCATCGCCGGGATTCAAGCCTCCCTGGACCTTGCTAACTCCGGGTA
>JAKAGH010000093.1 GCA_021817645.1 Deltaproteobacteria bacterium | reverse complement strand
CACCCGGCTGGTAAAGGAAAATGCGCCTGCGGCCGCACTCTGGTGCGCCTGGGGGAGATCTCCGGGCGGGTGGACGCGGTCTTCTCCGTGGGCGGCATCAAGGTGCATCCGGACCAGTTGCAGCTGCTGCTGACCGAAGTCCTGGGCGGGCACGCGCCTTCCTGCCGCTGGCAGGTGGCCACCGAGGACGGCCTGGAAATCCTGGATATCGATATAACCCTGGATGAAGCCATCTTTTCCGACGAAGTCAAGGCCCTGGAGGGCCTGGGCCGCAGCGCCCGGCGGCATTTGCAGGACCATTTGGGGATTAATGCCCGGATAACTTTGAAAGAGGTGGGTTGAACCGTCTGTTTTAATTCTTGGGTAATTCTGGGGATTAGATAAAGGGGGGGTAATGTTGAAGATTAAACCTGGTTTCAAGTTATTGGCTTTTTTGGCGCTGGCCGGTTTGCTGTTCTCTGCTAGGCCGGCCCGGGCCGAGATGTACGTGGAGGCCTATCTCGGGGGCAACTTTGCCGGCAGCGCCTCTGATGCGATCTCGGGCAATTGGTTCGATCCGACCGGAGGGGGACCATTTTCCTTTAAGTCCGCCGGGCATATCGACCCGGCAGTGATGGGCGGTCTGAAGATCGGCACCTGGTTTGTCAAAGAGGGCTTCCTGGGGATGAACTATCCCGATTGGATGAAGTATCTCGGCTTTTGCCTGGATTTCAGCTACCATCGCCTGAACTTCCGGCACGGCAAGGGGACCTGGAATAATTCCACCGTGCCGGAAACTTTTACGGATACCTTTTCAACTGAAGGGACCGCGGCCACCTTGGCCTTCATGTTTGCGGCCCGCTACGGCTTTTTCCCGGATAGCGAAGTGCCCTTCGGCCGGCTGCAACCTTACGTGGCCGTGGGCCCCGCTATCCTCTTCTCCACCCAACAACCGGCTTTTTTCAGCGTTCCGGACACGACTGCCTGGTCTCTCAAGGCGCCCTCCCGCTCCAGTGCGGACCCGGCCCTGGCGGTGGAAGCCGGCCTGAGGTGGATGGCCTTGAAAAACGTTTCCCTGGATGCCTCCTTCAAGTACCGGTATGCCAATCCCAGCTACAGCTATTCCGGGGTGGTCGATTCTTTGGGAGCCGTGAACTCTTTTAACTTCAGTCCCACCTATAACTTATTCAGTTTCCAGGTGGGAGCCGCATACCACTTCTAGGCCCTTGGGCAGCCGCTAATCCCGGGGGAGCTCCCAAGGCCTTTTCTGGAAAGGACGCAACCGGAATTTTGCCGTATCTCCCTTCCCTTTAACGGCCTTTGCCCGGAGCAGGGGGATGGAAAAGTTTCTGATTTACCTTCCCGGCAAAATGCCCTATGATACGGAATTCATAATCACTTAAATCTGCTGCACCAATTCCCTGGCAGAAATTAGGAGGATGATCATGACCGGTTTTCGCAGGATGGTGGTTTTAGTCAGCGTTGTTTTGCTTCTCACCGCGGGCCTGGCCTGGGGCGCCGAGCCCATCAAGATCGGCACGGTACTGCGCCTCTCCATCGGCGCCGAAGACGGTATCCCTGCCCGCCGGGGAGTAGAGCTGGCGGTGGATGAGGTGAACAAGGCCGGCGGCATCAACGGCCGCAAGGTGGATCTCATCGTCGAGAATGAAAAAGACTCCCCCGCGGAAGCGGTCAACGCGGTGAAAAAGCTGATCGAGGTCGATAAAGTGATAGCCATCATCGGCCCCATGACTTCCGGGGACATGATGGCCGCGGGCAAAATCGCCAATGACGCCAAGGTCGTAGCCATCAGCCCCACCGCCACCACCCCTGCGCTGAGCGGCTACGGCGCCTCCCTCTGCCGGGGCTGCTCCCGCATCGACAAGCAGGCCGAAGTTTTGACGGATTATGTGGTAAAGAACTGGAAGCCTAAGACTGTAGCCATCTTTTTCTCCAATGAACCTTACGGCAAGGGTTGCGCCGGGGTCTTCAGCAAGTTCTTCGAGAAAAACGGCATCAAGGTGGTGGCCACCGAGTCCTTCAACCGGGGATCACGGGACTTTAAGGCTGAACTCACCAAGATCAAAGGCACCAATCCCGATTTTCTCTTCATCCCCGGCTACACTCCGGAGACTGCGCCCGCCGCGGCCCAGGCCCGGCAGTTGGGGATGAACCAGAAGATCTTAGGAGTTTATGGTGACATGAACCCGGGCTATATCAAGCTGGCGGGCAAGGCCGCCGAAGGCCATGTCATCGGCGGGGAGTATGATGAAGGCTACAACACCCCGAAAAACGAAGCCTTCAAGAAGAACTACGAAGCCCTGGTTAAAAAGAACAACGACCCGTATAACATCATGTTCGCCGCGCTCCATTATGACGCCGCTTCCATGATCCTGGAAGGCATCAAGAAAAACGGACCCACCTCCGAAGGCATCAGGAAGTTTATCAAAGAGGTAAAGGATTTCGACGGGGTTACCGGCAAGCTTTCCTTCGATCAGAATAACGACGTGTTGCGGGCCGGCTCCAAAGGGATCTATGTGCTGGAAGTCAAGGACGGCAAGTACGTTAAAGTGGAATAGCTCAAGTTTTCTCTGTTGATGTTTGCCGAAGGGGGCCAAGGCCCCCTTCCGTTTTTCTGATTCGCCCTTAATTTTGTGAACGTCCCTTCTTCCTTCCTATGCCGCCACCGGCCTGGCCTGCTGCCGCATTTCCCCTTCCCCTTACGGTGTATGGTCGCCACTCTACCTTCAAAAAAAACCCCGACGCCTGAGCGCCGGGGTTTTTTTTGGCTCATGAAGCCCCTTCTTAACCCTATCAGCTACCGCCGTTGGGATATCCGTATCGAGGTAAAAGGCTCACGGTTTTTGTTAACAAGCTATTAATCTTCCTCCTACTCATCCAATAACAGACTCCTGGCACCGACGAGATTTGGCGCGTCCACCACCAGGGCGTGCATCATGTCGTGCTCTTCATGCTCCAGGATATGGCAGTGCCAGACGTACTCATGGCCGTTGATGCGCGGGTTGTTGGGGCCCGCAGGACTCATCGGGTCGGCAAGCCTTTTGCTAAGCGGAATAGGCCAGGGCAGCGTGGGCAGATCGAATTTGGCGATGAACCTGGTCACCTCGTGGGGGTTCGTGCGAATCGTTTCTTTCAAACCCAACTCGTTGGGATCGGGGGGACGCGGGCTGCCGATGAGGAAGGGAGTGTAGTCTACCTTGGTCCCCGGAGCCGCAGCCGCAGCCGCAGCCAGATAAGCCCCATCATCGAACACCTGCCGGCTGAGAACCTGGAAGTTGATCAGGTGGGTGTGAATCGGATGGGTGTCGCCCGTCAGGTTGATAATTTCCCAAATCTCCGTCTGCCCCCGTTTCACCACTTCGCCGCGCCCCCCCTGGTAAGACTGATAAAAAATGGGAGTGCCCCATTGATCCACGCCCTGCACCACGTCGGTTCCCAGCATCTGGATCAGACGCCCGTAGAAGGGGGTACCCGAAGTAGCAGCGGTTTCGAAGGTCTCATTCAAGGTGAGGCGCCTGACCTTGGCGCCCTGTTGTGGCAGCGGCTCGATGGGCGGGAAGATGGTGCTCTCTTGGTTCTTTAAGGCCTTTTGCGGCAAGGTGTTCAGGCTGGGACTTGCTGCGACCGTCAAGCCCTGCACCCGGAACTGCATCAAGGTCCTGGTATTGGGACCGAATCCGGGTTGGGTTGGAGGCGCGCCCCCGGAGAGACCATCCGGATTCTTGGTCGCGTCGGTATAATCCGGGTCGCCGGTGTAATAGTCGTTCCGGGGGTCGCCGCTCGCGGCCGGGAATGGCGCCACGGCGTCGCTGTATAGGATAAGCGTGGAGCCCGTAGGCACATCAGTGAAGTCGATGAGGAGATCACAACGCTCCGCCGGGGCCAGCAGCAGGTTGTAATACACCGGGTTGCCTGAAGTTAGGCTCAGGGGATCGGTGTCAAAAACTAATTGCTGCTGGGTAACACCAGGGGCCGACGGGTTCGACGGCAGGGCTACCGGATCAGGAAGAAAGCCGCATTCAGTGCCGATCTGGGTGATCCTGGGTCCGGGTCTGGTCAGGTCAGCTTCCCCGGAGAGTACGTTGTTAAGATCATTGGACTGGGCAAAATAGAGCTGCAGATTATAGAAGCGGGCATTGGAGCCGTTGAGGATGCGGAAGCGGTAGTGCCGCCGCTGTACCTCCAGGTACGGGTAGCAGCAGCCGTTGATAATGGTAGTGTCTGCAAAGAACTCAGGCACCAGGGAGGGATTCGCCAGGGTATTGAGGTCAGTCGCGGGATCCGCGGCCGGAGGGCCGCTCCAGTCCACCCGGCCGCTGGTGCCGCCATAAGGAGGATTTTCCTCATACTGGTAGGGATACCACAGGGAACCGTCGGCGTTGAAGGTCTTGTCCTGCAGGACCAGATAAATGGTCTGGGCTGCAGCCGGCAGGAAGCCCAAGTTTATCAGGTTCTGCTCCACCGCGTCCGTGATGACGTAGCCGGTGGCCAGGCCGGCGTAGGCGTTCAGCCGGGTGAGATCCATGGCGTGGTCATGGTACCACAAGAATCTGGCCGTCTGCTGGTTGGTCCAGTAAAGGCTATAGGAGCCGGGCGGGGTTATCGTCGGCGCCGGCATGTCGGGGGGAAAAGCAGCGCTAAAACCGTAGCCGCCGTTGGGATCGAAATCCTGAAAGGGCGTGCCGTCACTCATCCACGGCGGAAAGCCGCCGTGGAGATGGATGGACATGCGGTTCAAGCCGGTGGCCGCGCCCATCGCCCCATTCCACATCGGCAGGGTTTTATCCACCGGCAGGATGTGGGCATCGGGCAGGGCGTTTCTCATGGTGACCCGCACCGGCCGGTTGGAGTTGGCCACAATCACCCCGCCCAGGTATTTTTTGGCAATATCACCAGACCCGCCGTCCTGGGCATAGCCCCAAAAGGTCGTAGCCGGCAGGCTGGTATGCACCTTCTGGGTAAACTGGCTCGCCACCACCTTATAATAATCGCTGCCCGGGAAGGTGCCGGTATCCGCGGTCATCACCGTGAGGTATTGGCCAAGATTGTTTTGATTAGCCGCAGTCAAGCCCGGGAGGGAATCCACGAATTTTCTCAAAATAGGGCTCTGGGAAAAGGCATAAGCCCGGGCGTCCACCAACCCCCGACGCCAATCAAATTTCCAAGGAATTGCCGCCGCGGCTCCCGCCATCCCCAGGAGCTTCAGGAACCTTCTGCGATTCATAACTCTCTCCTCCTTAATATTTTTTTCCCACTAGATTGATCCGCTCAATCCCCCATACGCACTAGCTGCCGAGCAGGGACCGCCTGCATCCGGCAACGAGGCAATACCACTGGTTTTTCTGGTTAATTTCACTGAGACACTTCGATGGGCGCAATCGGTTGATTTTTAACAACGCCGTATTGTCCTCAAGAAAGGCTAATTCTTTATTTCAAAGGAACGGAAAGAATCTTTAAACGATGATCAGAGAAGCCAGTACCAACACTTTTTGTAAAGAACTGGAGGGATACCAAACTCCTAACTTGATAATTTTCACATGATAATAGCTATCTAGATAATTGATGGCAATCTGCACAATTACCTAATTGTCCCTAGGTATTTTTGCCTAATTTTGCCATGGACTCAGCGAGTCTCTTAGAATATTCGGAGATATTTATTATCAATCAGCAAAATTACCTATTTTTATCTAGGTACTTTTGCCTAATTCAGTTAATACGTCAGTGGTTCTCTAAGATAGAAGGCAACATAGGAGTCCACACCCCCATTAATTCAATTAATAACGTTGAGTGCTCGGAGGAAGTCTCAGGGAGGTTGCGACCCGCGGCTGTGAACCACACCGTAGGTTTTTGATGCACGGGTAATGAACAAAGACGTTGGCGGAAGTCTCAGGAGCTTAATGCCGACAACCTGGTGAACTAGGCAAACTTAAGAGGGAGAACTAACGCAAGGGGAGATGATCACTCAGGCAGGGTGGTTTTTTCGGAGAGAAACCGGCTTATTGTCACAGGTTTGCTTTGCCGGGCCGGACGGGCAGGCGCCGGTATCCTGCCCGAGCCCAGTCAAGTTTTTCGCCTTACTTTTCCACCAGGATGACCTTGTGGTTCACCAGGTTGAGGCTTTGGATGCTGGCTTTAATGATCTTTTGTTCGCCGAAGATGCTCACCAAACGCAGGCTGTCGCCTTCGGGTTCAATGAGATCCACATCTTGGAGCAGTAACTCTTCTTTGCCGTCCTTCAAAATATAAGCTGCGGCTTCACACATGATGCATCATCTCCCTAAGTTTGTGGCTGACGATTTTTTCCACCAGATGGGGCAGAGGTTCGGGAGCCAGGCCCACGATCTCCACCTTTTCCTGGGTCAATGGCAGTAATATCTTGGGCGCAGCCGCGGAGGCGATGGCCGCGGCCATCTTCGGGGTGACCTCACCCATCATGGCATTGGCCAGCACTATGGAAAGGCACCCGAGAATGACGTCCACCTGGGCCACGGTGCGGCAGATGGCGTTTTCGCCGCTCGCGCCCCGGTTGGCCCGGGCTTTCATCATCTGGGCGGTGGCCACCGCGTTGGTTCCCAGGGCGATGACTTCATGCTCTTCCCGGTAGACCTCTTTCAGGCGCTTGATGAGCGCGGCGCCGATGCCGCCGCCCTGGCCGTCGATGACACAAATCCGCATCTTCACTCTTTATTCCAGGTTGTATTTCTCCCGGAGCTTATGATAGACGATTTCCGGCACCATGCCCTCGATATTGCCCCCGTGGATGGCGGCTTCCTTGAGGATGCTGGAACTTAAAAAGACCCACCGCAGGCCGGTCATAAGAAAGACAGTCTCGATTTCCGGTTCCAGGCGGCGGTTCATCATGGCCAATTGAAACTCATATTCAAAGTCAGTGACTGCGCGCAGGCCCCGGAGGATGGCTCGGGCCTTTTTTTCCCGGGCGTATTTCACCAACAGTCCGGTAAAGGTGTCAGTGCTCACCTGGGGATAGTCCTGGAGGGAGATCCGCATCATCTCCATGCGTTCTTCAATGGTAAAGAGGCACTGTTTCGTCGGATTCCAGGCCACGGCCACAATGATGTGATCGAAGATCTTCAGAGCCCGCTGCAGCAGATCCAGGTGGCCGTTGGTAATGGGGTCGAATGAGCCGGGGTATACCGCAATATCAGGCATAAGCCTGGGTTCTCCTAACAAAAAAGATTTACCACAGAGGCACAGAGGACACAGAGTTACACAGAGGAAATACTATTATGCTTTGGCGGAAAACGCCAAAGCATAATAAATTATCTTCTCTGTGAAACTCTGTGCTTTCTGTGTCTCTGTGGTGAAGCATCTGTTTTACGCCGCCTGATAAAAGGCCACCTGGGTATCGCCGTAGCGCCGCAGATCCTGGCGCTGCATGTTCCCCACAGCCTCAGGCAAAATATCCCAGCGGCCGTGTTCCACCACCACCGCGGCTCCGGGGGCCATAAGGCCCGCGGCCGCCAGCCCCTGCAGCGCGGCCACCGCGGTGTCGCCGCCATAGGGCGGGTCCAGGAAGGCCAGGTCATATTTTTGGCCCTGGAGCGCCAATTTCTTCAAACCATGGAGCACCGCCAGCGGCAGCACCCGGGTTTTTCCCTGCAGGTCCAGGCTCTCCAGGTTGCGCCGCAAGACTTTCAGGGACTCCGGGTGGTCCTCCACAAAGACCACCACCTCGGCCCCGCGGCTCAGGGCTTCGATGCCCAGGGCGCCGGTGCCCGCGAACAGGTCCAGGACCCGGGCCTCAACCACCGCCTGTCCCAGGATCGCGAACACCGCCTCCCGGACTTTGGCCCCGGTGGGACGAATCAGCCCTTTGACAGGGGCTAAGCACCGTCCTTTGAGGGAGCCGGCGATGATACGCATGCGGCTACTCCTCGGTAGCAGTCAGCTTTTCGCTACTGGCTATTAGCTATTAGCTTTTAGCTTTTAGCTTTTAGCTGACAGCTGACAGCTGACAGCTAATAGCCAACAGCTGATAGCTTTACTTCAAGTATTCCTTAATCAATATCTCCGCGATCTGCACTGCATTGGTAGCCGCGCCTTTGCGCAGATTATCCGCCACCACCCAGAGGTTGAGGCCGTTTTTGATACTGAAATCCTCCCGGATGCGCCCCACCAGGGTCAGGTCCTGGCCTGCGGCGTCCAGAGGCATAGGGTACTTATTTTTAGCCGGGTCGTCCACCACCTTTACGCCCGGGGCCTTGGACAAAATCTTCCGGGCCTCGTCCGGGGTCAGTTTCTTCTTGGTCTCAAGGTTCACCGCTTCCGAATGCGCGTAAAAGACAGGCACCCGCACGGTGGTGGCCGTCACCCGGATGGACTCATCCCCCATGATCTTCTGGGTCTCCAGGACCATCTTCATCTCTTCCTTGGTGTAGCCGTTGTCCTGGAAGACGTCGATGTGCGGCAGGCAGTTGAAGGCAATACGGTGGGGATAGACCTTTTTCTTTACTTCCTGGCTGTTATATAAGGCCCGCACCTGGTCGGACAGCTCGTCCACCGCCTTTTGGCCGGTGCCGGAGACCGCCTGGTAGGTGGAGACCACCACCCGCTTGATCCGGGCCGCGGCGTGCAAAGGCTGTAGCGCCACCACCATCTGGATGGTGGAGCAATTGGGATTGGCGATGATGCCCCGTTTTTTATAGAGCCCGATATCCTGGGGATTCACCTCCGGCACTACCAGGGGAATCTCCGGGTCCATACGCCAGGCGCTGGAGTTGTCCACCACCACCGCGCCCGCGGCCGCGGCGATGGGGGCATATTCCTTGCTGATGCTGCCACCCGCCGAGAACAGGGCGATCTCCACTCCGGCAAATGAATCTTGGTTCAAAACCTGCACCGGGATCTCCCGGCCCTGGAAACTCACGGACTTGCCGATGGAGCGCTCCGAGGCCAGGGGCACAAGTTCCGCCACCGGGAATTTGCGCTCTTCCAGGCAGGCCACCATCTGCCGGCCCACCGCGCCGGTGGCGCCCACTACGGCTACTTTGTAAGAACGGCTCATGATTTCCGATTCTCCAAGATATTGAGAAAGCTGTCAGCTTTTAGCTGTTAGCTGTTCGCTATTCGCTGTTCGCTTTTAGCTTTTAGCTAACAGCGAACAGCGAATAGCGAATAGCTTAATTATATCAATTCCACCGCGTATTTCGCTATCAAGTCCCCTACCTGAGCCGTGGACATCCCCATCTTGCCGGCGGCCATGGACTTCAGGTCCTGGGACGCGGCCTTCTTGATGGCGCCGTCCACCGCGGCCGCAGCCTTGGTTTCCCCCAAATGCTCCAGCATCATCTGGGCCGCGGCAATGGCGGCGATGGGGTTGACCACCTGGAGGCCGGTGTATTTGGGGGCCGAGCCGCCGATGGGCTCGAACATGGACACGCCTTCCGGATTGATGTTGCCCCCCGCGGCCACACCCATGCCCCCCTGGATGATGGCGCCCAGATCGGTGATAATGTCCCCGAAAAGGTTGTCGGTGACCACCACATCGAACCAATCGGGGTTTTTCACGAACCACATGCAGGTGGCGTCCACGTGCGCGTAGTCGGTTTTAATATCCGGATACTGGGGGGCCATGGCCTCGAAGGCCCGGAACCACAGGTTCGACGCAAAAGTAAGGACGTTGGTCTTGGCCACCAGGGTCAGTTTCTTGTCCTTGTTGCGTTTCCGCGCCAGTTCAAACGCGAATTTCAGGCAGCGATCCACGCCTTTGCGGGTGTTAATCGAGGTCTGCACCGCCACCTCATCCGGGGTGCCGTGCTTGTGGAACCCACCTGCGCCCACGTACATGCCTTCGGTGTTTTCCCGGACCACCACGAAGTCGATATCCTTGGGGGCCTTGTCCTTCAGGGGGCAGTCCACCCCCGGGTAGAGGACCACGGGCCGCAGGTTGATGTACTGGTCCAGCTCGAAACGGGCCCGGAGCAGGATGCCTTTCTCCAGGATGCCCGGAGCCACGTCCGGGTGGCCGATGGCCCCCAGGTAGATGGCCTTAAACTGGCGCAGTTCGGCGATCACCGAGTCCGGCAGGGTCTCTCCG
>JAKAGH010000092.1 GCA_021817645.1 Deltaproteobacteria bacterium | reverse complement strand
TGAATAAGGATGGCTTAGTCATTGCCTCCAGTGATCCCGGGGCAGGCGGGAAACTGAATCTCAGCGACCGCTGGTATTTTAAAGAGGCCGTGCAAGGCAAGCTGAATGTCTCACCGGCGATGATGAGCAAAATCATTAAAAAACCGGCAGCCATGGTCTCAACTCCCATCAGGGATGGGGGAAAAGTGGTGGGGGTCTTATCCAGCGTGATTAACCTGGAGAAGTTCTATGATGCTCATCTGGCCCCGGTAAAAATGGGGAAAACCGGCTATATTTATCTGGTGGCCGCGGATGGTCTGCTGCTGGCCCATCCGGACAAGGCCTTGGTTAATAAAATGAGATTCGATGAAATTGATTTTGGCCGGAGAATGCTGGCCGAGAAGGAAGGAACCATTAATTATGCTTTTCACGGCGATCAGAAGATCGCCATATTTTCTCAGCTAAAAGAGCTTAATTGTCTCCTGGTCATCAATGCCGCGGCGGATGAATTATTTGCCCCGGTACGCGGGATTAAATCGATTAATTTGCTATTGTCCGCGTCTCTGGTAATTATTGTGGGATTGGTGATTTTTCTTTTGTCCCGCTCCATCAGCAAACCCATCGGCCGCGCGGTCAACAGCCTCCTGGAATGCGCCGATCAGGTGGGAGCAGCCTCCTCCCAGGTGGCCGAGTCCAGTCAGCAGCTGGCCGCAGGCTCTTCCCAGCAGGCAAGTTCCCTGGAGGAGACTGCGGCTTCTTTGGAGGAATTGGCCTCCATGTCCCGGGCTAATTCCGCAAATGCCTATCAAGCCAACGTCTTGATGACTGAGACCGGCCAGATTTTGGACCAGGCCAATGCCTCCATGGTTGATTTGACGGCTTCCATGCAAGAAATTTCTCAGGCCAGCAATGAGACCGCCAAGATCATCAAGACCATTGACGAGATTGCCTTCCAAACCAATTTATTGGCCCTTAATGCCGCGGTGGAGGCAGCCCGGGCCGGCGAAGCCGGGGCCGGGTTCGCGGTCGTGGCCGATGAGGTCAGGAATCTGGCCCTGCGGGCCGCGGAAGCCGCCAAAAATACCGCGGACCTGATTGAGGGCACGTCAGCCAAGGTTCAGGCAGGATCGGGGTTGGTGCACCAGACCTCCCTGGCCTTTTCCCAGGTGGCCGTCAGTGCGGGGAAGGCCAAAGATTTGGTGTCCGAAATCGCCGCGGCTTCCCTGGAACAATCCCAGGGAGTAGACCAGATAAATAAGTCGGTAACCGCCATAGACCTGGTGGTGCAACAGAATGCGGCCAACTCTGAGGAAAGCGCCGGTGCGTCCGAGGAACTGAATTCCCAGGCCAACCTCATGAAAGAGCTGGTGGGCGGCCTGGTCTCGGTAATCGGCGGCCTTGACCAAAGTTATGGCAATCTCAAAGATAAAGGATATGCCGCCCTGCCCGGGCCCAGGCTTGAATCGGAAAATTACCGGGAGATTTGAAGAATCTCACGCAAAGACGCAACATAAAAAAGATAGGCGGCCCAAGGCCGCCTTTTAATTGTTATACCAAGACCATATCTGCTTTTTTACCTGATCAACTGATAAGTCTCCCAGGTGGCAAGTGAGCAGCACATAGCATCTGTCACACAATCTCTCTTACCACGCCCGGCGATGGTATTTATATGTAGCTTTCGCTTTCCCTTGGCTTATTTTCACCAAGTGGTGTTAGCCTGGGTTCTTAAGGCGTCACCCCGCAAGAATCCGGGAATCAAGGGAGTGGTTCCTTTAAAACATATAAAAAAAGATCAAGTTTGAGAAAAGCTTGTGCTATTTTGCGTTCAAAAAGGCGATTGGGCCGCCAAAGGGGTACTTCGCTAGGGTACCTTCCCCGGGTGGCAGGGCAGCGCCTGCAATAATTCCAGGACAGTGGGGCCCATAATCTTAACAGCAGTCCAATGTTACACAATTGCGGCCGGCGGCTTTACTTTTCTCCATTGCCTGGTGTGCCCGGCCAATGACAGCTTCCACGGCGTCGTCCTGACGGGACATGGTGGCGCCGACCGAAACGGTAACCGAAACGGCGCTGCCCTCTACCATTAATTGAGAGATGGATATTAATTTACGGAATTTCTCGGCAATAGCGAAGAGATTGGCCGGGTCGGCATTCGAGATTATCAGGATAAATTCCTGCCCGGCCCAGCGGCCCACCAGATCTAATGCCCCGATATTATTGATCAAAGTCCCGGCGACCATCTGGAGCACCTGGTCGCCAATCTTGTGGCCATGCAAGTAATTGACTTTTTTGAGATGGTCCAGATCAAAGGACAAGACGCCTAAAGGCCGTTGAGATTTCTGCCTTTCCTCGAGCCTGGACCGGAGCCAGGTTTCCAGATATTTTTTCCGGGCTGTACCGGTGAGAGGGTCCAGGGAAGCTGCCCCGTCAAGTTTCAGCATTTTCTGAAATACTTCCTTAGAGAAACCGGATTTGCCGCTAGGCATTACTTCAAATAAGGACGGACGACATCCAGGGCCCGGCGGATGGGAATGGCAAATCCCATCGCCTGAGTCTTCAGGAAGACTTTCAAGGGTACGGGTTTGCCGGATAGCTCTCGGACCTGTTCGTCAAACACATGTACCTGGCTGTTGATGCCGATCACCCGCCCCCGGATATCAATGAGGGGCCCGCCGCTATTGCCCGGAAAGATGGGGGCAGAGGTTTGAATAAAGTCTTGAGGGTCGTGTTCCAGATGCCGCTGAGTAGCGCTGATGACCCCCACCGACACCGACGATTGCAGACCGTAAGGATTGCCGATGGCGATGGCCCATTGCCCCGGCATTAACTGATCGGAGTCGCCTAGCTTGGCCGCGGGGAACTTGCCGCCGCTGATCTTGATGGCTGCCAGGTCCTGGTTGGGGTCGGCGAACACCACTTTGCCATTGAAGCTCCGGCCATCAGATAACGTCACCCAAATTTTCTCTATTAGATTTTCCCGTCCCTGGGCTTGCAGTCTTTTTTTCTCGGGTTCGTGTTCCCCCAGAACATGAGCATTGGTCAAAATATAACCCTTGGGCAAAAAAATGAAACCGGACCCTTTACCGCCCAGGATGCACAATCCTCCCCTCTGGGGCATATTTTTCAGGCGCAGGCAGTAGTCTATGCTCACCACCGAGGGCATCAGTTCCTCCACCACCCGCAGAAAATCTTTTTCCACTTCTTCCGCAGCACCGGCAAAGGCCGGGCTGGGTGCCGCAGTTCCAGCCGCCGCCAAAAGACCTAAGGCGAAAGCCCACGAAAATGCTTGCCATTTCCTCCGGTTTTGCATTCCTGCCTCCATTCCCGGACTCTTGTCGGTTCTCCCGGGGACCACGGATTATTCAATTCGGCAAATGCCGCGCCCTATTTCCCGGCCCTGGGCTTCGATCACCACCTGATAAGTGTCAGTGGGCCACTTACCAGGGGCATCCCAGCCGTAACCGATGATGAACGGCTTTGCCCCCAAACCGAATTCCAGAGTTTCGGACGCGATTTTCTTGAATAGCCTGCCCTGGGAATCAATAAAGAGGATATCGGCCGTCTGCGTGAAGGTCTTGGTCGGGGGATTGGGAAGATAGAGCATGGCAAATTCCACCTGGACATAGATATAGCGCGTACTATTCCGTTCAAAGGTCCGGCGGAAGTTCCTGGAAGCATCGGCCGGTATTCTGTTGGGGCCTTCAAAGAACTTGATTGCCGAGATTTTGGCTCCGAGTTTGTCCAGGGGATCGGGGCCCGGTTTGGGCTCTGCTGCGGCTCTATCCGCCACCACCTGAAAAGAGCCGCGGGCTACTTCCCGGTTATTGACCTGCAGCACCAGACGGTAGGCTCCCGGCCGCCACGAGCCCGGAGCAGCCGCCCCATAGCCGCCGCAGTGCCAGGAGTTGTCCCAGTCCGGTTGGATGGTGCGCTGCGAAGGGAGATCGGCCAAGATGTTTCCCTCCGGGCCGTACCAGAGGGCGTTTATGGTAAATTGCGTTAACTTCTTGGGAGGAGGATAGGCCAACTTCAACTCCCAATGGATGTACCGCGTCTTTGCTTGCGGGAAGCGGTCCAGATAAACCCGCTGCGCTTCAGGGATCGTGCTCTCATCCCCCTCAAAAAAGCGCAGGGACACCACCCGAGCCCGGAGATTACGGAAATCATCCCCCTCGCCCACTACGGCAAAGGAAGACCGCACATATTCCTTCATCGATTCCCGGCCGCCCGCGGTGATGACCACCCGATAGGTGCCGGGCGTCCAGGACTTGACATTAAAAGCGCCGCCCCATTGCGACCAGGTCATATCCGTTTCGATCCAGGCTACTGTCTCACTCCTGGTAACCACCTTGCCGCTGGAGTCATAGACAGTGGCGGTGATCAAAAACTTATCCGTTTCTTCCCTGGGGAAAGGATGATCCAGGACTATTTCCCAATGGATGAATTTATTCTTTGCGGCTACAAAGCGGGTTTGGTATCGCGATTGGCGTTTGCGGTATTCCAGGGAACCGTAATCATCGCTGCCATAGAACTGCAACGACCTGATTTCGGCGGTCAAACCAGGGCGGATTAAAGGGATATGCAGTTTTTCAGTGGGGGAAGCAGTTGCCGGGGTAGGAGATGCCGAGGCTGCTATAGCGATGCAGAGCCCTAAGAGGACCATCCTGACCTTTTGAAAACAGTTACCTTTTCGGCTCATAATTTTACCCCGCGAGAACTATTTTTCCGGTACTAATGCGTGTCTGGTGGCAGTCAAGAACATCAAACCCAACCCCCGGAAGCTGCCTCCTAAGTTGCGGCTCAGTACTTGTTGCGCATGGAATCGAGCGTCTCATAAAGTTGGTCGCCCGGTGCGGCCCCGGGGAAGACCACTCCTACGTGCCGGACCCCTTGGGGCGTGGTCCAGAGCTTGTATAATACGACGTCAGGCACAGCAAATTCTGCGGTTTCAGGGGGGTCAAAGGGTTTAAATGCTTTCTCCTGCAACAGCCCGGAAGTTTGCAGCAGCGCTTTCACATAGTTGATCACGCCGGACTCGGGAAAAAACTTCGGAAAGTAAAAGGTGAAGACCAGGGCGGCGAGATCACCTTTGGGGGCCTGAAACCCGCGGACCAGCAGGTTCTGGTCCCCGGTTTCCGCTGAAAAGTTAACGGGTCGCCAGTTTTCCGGCCGGCATAGTCCCACATTGAGACCAGAAAGGAATACTGGCTTATAACTTCCGGCCTGGGTCTCTATCTGCGGCGGAGCGGACACGACTTTGCCATCGAGATAGAGTTCAGCCTTATAAGAGCCGTCAGGCAGGCAGCGGGTGTATGAGGTTTCGACCAAAAAGGAGTGGTCAATCTCTAGGCGATTTCCCTGAAGATGCCTCACCCTGGTGGGATCCACCCTCCCGGAGACCGCCGGCAGGGCGCGCCAAACATCCCAATCCTTATCCTTGGCATACCAGATGAGGACAAACCGGTCACGGTTTGGCTCGAAATCAGGCAGTCGCCCCCGCCAGGTCACGGCATGGGGCGACACCTCGATGCCGCCGGCGTCGCGGGGGAAAACCTTAATTTCTCCCACCTTACCGGAGGAGGGTGCCCCCGGCCAGGCGGCTGCGAGCTTCTCCTTACGGTCCTGGATAACCTTTTGGAGGTCATCTCCCGGATGCAGTACCCCGCAGTATTTTGTCAAAACGCCCAAGGCCGTGAAGTTGCTGATAATTATATCTTCTAAATCTGCCGTGGTGAGGCCGGCAACCCCGAGGGCCTCGGCATAAGCGGTGTCGGCTTTCTGCAGTTCCTTGGCTGCGAGCCAGGCCAAGGCCAGATTGGAGTTGATCAGCGCTTTAGTTCTCGGCCCGGCGCCGCCGCAGTTCTCCCGGGCTGCCTGCAAGATACGGATACTCTTTTGCACTTCTGCTTGCACTTCTTGGGGAGATTTCTTCGCCGAGGCCTTTTCAAATGCCATTAGGAGGGAAAAGTAGCCGAAATCATTGAGCAACCCCACTGGTTGCACATAGCCGCCGAACTTAAATTCGTCGAGGGCAATTTTCTCATGCCGCACAATGTTTGGCAGTTCGGCCTTCGTGGGCAGAAGCACGATACTATCTTCTCTTTGAGACGATCCCCCCAAAGCCAGGGCGTCGGCCAGATCACGCTGGGCCAGGACAAAATCGGGGCGGCACTCCACCGTCTTTTTCAGTTCCTCGACCACCTTCCTGTATTCCTCAGGGCTGTGGGCCATCGAGTACGCGGCCATGGCCGCAGCGTAGTGCCGGGCCGCGGCCTTATCCTCCGGGGTTTTGTTCTCCTGCCCTTCCGCCCACCGGTCCCCCAAGGCCAACCCGATGGCGATCACCAGCAGGACCACACCGTAAACCAGCAACCGGCGCGCTTCCGGGCCCTCCCCCATGCCGTGCCCCTGGCCGAAGAGATAGATGGCCATGGCCAAGACCGTGAGGATGCTGAGAAAGGCGCGGGCCTGGCGGTGCCAGGCCAGGCTCTCCTGGCTGTGCGCATCCCATAGGGCGTAAGATTCATGCCAATTCTTCTCCCGGTACTGGAGCGGCCGATATTTGATGTACCGTGGTAAGCGCGGATTAATATCGATGTCGGCTACTAGATTCTTTAGTTCTCTCGACCATTTTCCCTCATTGGCCCTAATCAGTTGCCGGTACACGTCCGCCTGAATGCCCGCGGCCGCGGGATATCTGCCGGGCAACGCCTGGGCCTGCATTTCAAGCTGCCGCAGCACTGCGTAACGGGCGTGATATTCCCGGTTCTGGGCCAGGTCCAATAAAGCGAAATTTACGCTGGTATTGAGCCGGGAACTGCGGCAATTCATTTCCAGCAGGTCCTCCACCGCTTCATGGGCAGCCTTAGCTGCCTGGCCCGCGGCCCGGCTGTACCAGTAGCTGCATAACGCCGAGAAGAACACCGTGATGACGATGAGTAAGACGATGCGACGGGAGAAACGCCGGTGCGCCTCCCGAATATGTAAAGGTTCAGCGGCATAACCCGTAGGCTCATGGATTTCCGGTTCCAGATGGCCGCCGGTCTCCGCCTCCTCCCATTCATCCTCTATTTGGGGGGATCTGATGGCGTGATACAGGTCCAAAAAAGCAAATAGCAGCAGGCTAAACAGAAGAAACTGGGCCGCCAAAACCGGCCATGATTGCGTAAGGATCGAGGTGCCGTGCGTATGGATCACGTACGCAATGTAGCTCAGGGCGCTGCAGGCCACCAAGACCCCCAGGTATAAAAAGCGCCACCTCCAGACCCGCCGCCGCTGCAGGTCGGAGATGGTGAATAGCACCAGGGCGGTCACGAACAATACCACCCCTCGGGCCAGGCCGTTGACGCTGTCATGGGCTGCCTCCCACTCAGCGTTAAGGGGTTCCCAGATCAGATTGGCGCTGTCCCTGCCCTCTTTGGAGGCTTGCCAATGGGCCTTAAATCCTCGGGTACCCAGATAGAAGGACGTGCGTTTTTGCAGGCTTTGCTCCACCGAGAGATCGGCATAGAAAGGATTGGGCATCACGTACAGGAACCACTGCAGGGCCCTGGCCGCGGCGAATTGTTCCTGGGCGAGCATATCGAGCACCGCGGCCTCCGGCTTCTGGGATTCTTTCCGGTTGGCGGTGCTCAAGTATTGCTCCCCCAAGGTGGTGCAGGCCTTCTTCCGGTCTTCCAGCACCGACCGCATCCCCGCATCCGTGAGCAGCTCCTGGCGGTAGGCGAGACCCAGATGGTGGCCCTGAGTGAGCTGGCGCGCCAGTCTCTCCGCGTCATTCTCGGCAATGGCGGTCCAACCCGAGAAAATGGCGCCGAGGGTGGCGACGATGACCATCAAACTTGCCAGAATATTATGGGAGCGGTGGCTGGAACCGGCCGTACCCAGGATGGCCTGCAAGAGGCTGGCGATGGTGGCGGCGGCATAGCGGGAGAGTTTCTTTAGGAGGGGCCCAGCCTCTTTGCTCCATGGCGATTTCATTAATCCTCCCGAACAGTTCAACCAATATGCTTATGTGCGCCGATGCTTAAGCAGAATTATGGGGATGAAGGTTGTGAACCGCATGCGGACTCTGCTCAACTCGCTGAAAATTGAATCCTTCTGTAAAGATTGAATCGGCTTTTTTGACTGAAGCTTGAAAGGCAATTTCTTATTAAGTCTGATGTAGGGACGCACACAGGTATGCGGGAATCCGCGGGGGGACGCTTGGTCCGCTAAACCATATCGTTGTTTTTTGAGACCTTAAACCTTTGGAGAACTGTCCATGGATTTCTTCTGCGACAAGATCGAAGCTTTGATCGGCTACCCCAAAGCGGAGTTCGACGCCAGAAGGAAAAAATGGCTGGGCGTAGTACTTAACGAGATGTGCCAGGGATGCAGGAAAAGTTGGTGGAAGCCTTAAAAGACGATAAGTCTTATATCAGGGAGTACCGCATCCGGCACAAAAACGGCAATATCCTGTGGGTCCAGGAGGACAGCCAGATTATTTGCAACGCCAAGGGTGATATCGACTTCGTTTATGGAGCCTTTCTGGATATCACGGAGCGGAAAGAATCGGAAGTGGCACTGCGGGAGGCCGGGGCCTCGGAAATCCAGTGCGCTGGAGGCAAGAGGGCGATGCTTGCGAGTAGGGCGCCAGACTACTGCGGCCTGGCTGCTCAGACCGTGCAGTAAATGGCTGAAGCCGGCTACTTTGAGCGTCTCGGATAGCCTTTCTTTGCCGGCGTCGTAAGGCAGCCGCGGAGGTTCGGCGGGTATCGACCTGCCTTTGCCAAGCCACCGGGGAGAGACGGGACGCAGGGGTTTCTCCCCAAAAGATAAGGCAGTTTTCCTGAAATCCGGCGTGCTGGATAACCATTTCTGGTAAATGAAAATTTATTTAGGCAAAGGATAATGTGAGCGACCCGCCATTCAGTTTCCCTAACCGGATCACAAGCCAGGAGGTTCAACTGATGGCAATCAATGCAAAGGTCAATCGCTTTGGCTACTTTCAAACAAACTTTTAGGTCGATTGCATCATGCGGATGCGAATAGGCAAACTTTATCACAATTTTTTCAATAAATCTGATAAGTTTTGGCCGTGGCAAGATAGTCGCAGGTACTTATGCTATTCAAAAGAACAATTTCTAAGAGGTCTTCTGTGGGTAGTTATGGAAAAATGACCAATTATACCGGTGGCCAAAGGATTACGGATGGGCTTCATGGGGCAGGCGAGCCAAGATGGCTTGATAGACTTCGCCAGCAACGCCACGGAATTGCCTGGCTTCCTCTATAGAAGGTGTCTCAGCCTCTCCAGGGTAGCGAAACTCCCAGGCAAATACGGTCAAATCCCTGGCGGGATTCAGAACTTCTTTCAGAGTTGGGTCAACGGCTTCGCAGGCGGAGGCCAGTTCATCAAGATCGTGGGTTTTGCGAAATACCCGGTCATGAGCGGTCAGAAATCCCTTCATCGATTTCTCGGCGGCTTGCTGGCAATGAAAAAGCAAGTCTTCAATAAAGGGCGGGTATGCAGCCAAGTCGATGTCGGCCCCACGCAAGTCGCCGGTCGCTTTTCTCAGCCAGGACCGCACCTCGGCCAGCTTCTCAGGATGCATAGAGGAGCTTCCCCTCCCGGAGCACCGTGGCCGGGAGCGAACAGGTCACCTTGCGGCCTGCCTCAAACTCCGCCCTGGTGAGAACAATAACTTCCTTGGGCACTCCCAGGCCACAGAGGGCCCGAAAGGCTTGTTGGTCCCGCCGGTAGCGAGGGATCTGAGAGGCAGAGACCACCAGCATCAGGTCGTAATCGCTGTCGGGCCCGGCCTCTCCCCTGGCCCTGGAGCCATAGAGATAAATGTGATCGGGAGCGAAAGCCGCCACCAGCCGCCGGACCATTTCTTCCAGGATGCGGTCTCTCTCCGTCAATTTTTCCTCGGCCATGGTTAATCCTTCCAGAGTATTTCGCTCTTTCTTTTCTTGAGGTTACCAAATATTCATTATGGGCGCCAAAGAAAAAAGGCCGGTTTTTTCATCCGGGCCATAAGGCTTTGCCGGAAATGACTTTCAATAATTCCTGGGCAATATTCGGGCTTGCCACCCGCATGATGCTTTCCTGGGCACTGCCGTAGCTGAGAAAATTGATGCTGCCGTACCACACGATTTTCTGGTCGA
>JAKAGH010000091.1 GCA_021817645.1 Deltaproteobacteria bacterium | reverse complement strand
CAACCGTTTCCTCCGGTTCCTGCCATAAACATAAGGAGTAAGTAATGGGCAAAGCTGTGGCAGCATTTATGATAGGACTGGTCTGCCTGTTCCTATTCAGCTTCACTTTGGGGTCCAGGGTGATTACCATCTGGGAGCGGAAAGCGTCTCTCGAGGACCACCTGGAAAATCGACACTCATCGGCGGTGATTAGTCCTGCGGATAAAGAAGTCCGGGGGAAGAAAATCAGCTTGGCCCTGAGCTCCTTTGATCTGGCCAACGGCCTGACTCTGAAGGAACTGGAAGATATCTCCCTGGAACCTAAGTACCGTTTTTCCGCGTTCCTCTTCCTGGTCGCCTCCCTCTGGCTGGTGGCGGGATTGCGAAAGCCCAGACGGCAGCGGTTCTAGGAATTTTTATTAACAAGCGGAGGCGGTTAATCCCTACCCTGGAATTTCCGGGATGGTGGAATGAGAGCCAAATCCGCACGAAGTTATCACGCTTGACATGTCATGTTTAGCATACTAAAGATGGAGCCCATGAGGTGGAAATATTAGACTATCATTGAGGAGCAAAGCAATGCCTGCCAAAAAGATGTTCCCGGTTCATCCCGGAGAACTATTATTGGAAGAATACCTCCGGCCTCTGGGAATCAGCCAGAATAAACTGGGGAGAGATTTGGGGGTCCCGGCGCAGCGGATTAATGAAATCGTCCGGGGGCTGAGGGCGATTACGGTGGACACGGCCCTGCGTTTAGCAAAATATTTTAATACGACTCCGCAGTTCTGGCTTAATCTGCAGTCACACTATGATCTGGAAATGGCTCAAGAAATGCATCTTGTTGACAGAATTGCAACTGAGGTTAGAGCGACGGCGACAGGAAAAAGTTCATATCATATAGTACCAGCAGCAACAGGTGGTTGGAGCATACTAGAAAATGATAAAAGGCAATCGGTTGGAGTATTCTCTCGAAAAAAAGAGGCGATCACCCAAGCACGAGAAATAAGCCGAAGGTCGGGGTGTGAATTAATCATTCACAATCGAGATGGAAGAATCTCAAGAGATGAATGCCATGGAAATGATACATGTCCACCTAAAGGAGGATCTTTGGTTCGAAAAATAAAGGAAAAAAAGAGCATCAATAGTGATTGATCTACTATTTATGAAATGTTTCTAAATCAATGAATTAATATCACCTGGGCTAATAGAGAGGACCAGGGGAGAAGGACCCCTATCCATTTCCCAAAGGCCCTGCACCTCCTATCCCTTGCCCCCCATCCTCCTCCCCGCAATCTCCGCGGCCATGTTGATCGCCGCTTTCAGGCTGCCGGTGTGGGCCTTACCTGTCCCCGCCAGGTCGTAGGCGGTGCCATGGTCCACGCTGGTGCGGATGATGGGCAGGCCCAGGGTGACATTCACCGCGTCCATGAAGTGCAGCAGTTTCAAAGGGATGAGTCCCTGGTCGTGGTACATGCAGACGATGGCCGCAAACTCCCCCTGGGCGTGGCGCCAGAACAGGGTGTCAGCAGGAAAGGGGCCCTCCAATGAGAGGCCCTCTGCTTGGCCCTGACGCAGCGCCGGGACAATGATCTCTTCTTCCTCCCGGCCGAACATGCCCCCTTCGCCCGCGTGGGGATTGAGCGCGGCCACCCCCAGGCGGGGAGAGGCCAGGCCGAAGTCTCTTTCCAGGGCCTGGGAGGTGAGGCGGCAGAGGCGCAGGATGCCATCCGTGGTCAAACGCCCCGGCACCGTCGCCAGCGCGCAGTGGATGGTGGCCAGGACCACCCGGAACTCGCCTCCGGCCAGCATCATGACCACTTTTGGGGTATTGGTTTTGTCCGCCAGCAATTCGGTATGCCCGGGATAGGCGTAGCCGGAAAGGTTCATGGCCACCTTGCTGATGGGGCCGGTGACCATGCCCGCCACTTCCGCCCGCTGGCACAGATCGATGGCGGTGAGGATATAAGAGACCATGGCCGCGCCCCCGGCGACAGTGGGGCAGCCGTACTCCAGGTCTTCCGGGGCTAGGCGGGAAAGGGCCAATAGATCAATGGTCCCCGGCTCATACCGGCCTGCCCCGGGGTGGTCCACCACCTGGATTTGGTGACCAGGGGCCAGTTGCCCGCGGGCCCGCTCCAAGGCCGGGAGATCGCCGATAATCAGAGGCCGGCAGACCTGGTAAATCTGGGGGTCGGTCAGAGCCAGGACCATAATCTCCGGCCCCACCCCCACCGGGTCTCCCATGGTCAAGGCTAGAATAGGCCGGGGTTCTGGTGTAGTCATAATTTCCCCTTTCCTGGAAAAGTTCAAAGTTCAAAGTTGGGGGAAAAAGCCCCTGTGAAAATTTCCTAGTGGTGGCCCAGGCTTTCCAGCCTGGGCGGATTACCGGGGCGGGCGAGACGCCCACACTACGATTTCTATGACTTATGGGCAAAATTAAGGCCCATGAATGCCTTATTCCGCCAGTCGCCGGACCTGGATCCGGACCTGGTCTCCTTTGAGGGTGACTCGCAGATAATGATAGAAAAAATGTTGGGGGTCCGTGCCATACAGCTTGGCCCCGGCTCCGGCGGTCAGGGCATAAGGGACGCCGTCCCATTTGCCTTCAAAGTAACTATGAATATGGCCGGCAAAGACGCAGGCAACCCGGTACTGCTTAAACAGGGCCTGCAGCCGGGCCGCGCTCTCCGGCGGCAGGCAGTGATGGTGCTCGCCGCCCCGGGGGTCAAAGAGGGGCACATGGAAGAAGACCAGGCGGGTCTGGTAGCTCTGGGCCTTTTGCAACTCTCCTTCCAGCCAGCGGATTTGGGCAGCGTTCGGGCCGGACTCGGCATTGTCGTCGAACATGATGAAATAGTGGTTCCCCAGATGAAATGAATAATTCCGGGGTCCGAAAATTTTGGTATAAAGCTGCCCCCCCGGGTCCTTCCCCAATTCGTGGTTTCCGACCACCGCCACCATCGGTATCGTCAGGTATTGCTGCAATGACTTGAAAAAGGGCTGGTAGTATGCCAACTCCCCTTTATTCACCATGTCTCCCAGGTGGATGGCGAACTGCAGACCCTGGTCCCGGGCCATTTGCCGGAGCAACCCATCAAATACCGGGAAGTTCCCACGGCTATCCCCCAACACCGCAAAGGTCACGGGCTCGGTGTTCAGGGTCTGGATGCGTTTCAGGTTGTGGAGATTCCAGTCCTGGGCCGGCAGCGCCGTGGTTTCGGCCCAGGCCGCGCTGTGCCAGAACGAAAAAAGCAGAAGTATTGCCAGAATTAAGGGGAAAGAGCGGCGGCGGCCGAAATCGCTCATGAGAACCTCGAACCTTCATTCGGGATTAAGTTTTTTTCCATGCAATCATCCAGGTAAGTGTGTCAAAATATGGGTCACCTAAATATACGATTAGAGGCGGAGCGGGTCAATGACAGAAGCGGGTAAAGCAAGGTTGCAGGGAGTGAAGTTGGGGGTCATCGGCGCGGGGGCCATGGGCGGGGCCATTATCCGGGGGCTGCTGGCCAAAGGCAGGGTGGCCCGGGAAAACCTGGTCTATTACGACCCCGACCCGGCTCAGCAGAAGAAGATGGAGAAGATGGAAGTTAAGGCCGCCCGGGATAACGCCGCGGTGATGCAGGCCCAGGTAGTGATCCTGGCGGTCAAACCCCAAGTGTTGGGCCTAGTCCTGGCCGGAATCAAGGACTTTGCCGGACCCCAGCACCTCGTCATCTCCATTGCCGCGGGCACCACCCTGGGGACCCTGGAAGGAGCCTTGCCCGAGTCCCGGATCATCCGGGCTATGCCCAACACCCCGGCCCTGGTAGCCGCGGGTATGACCGCGCTGGCTCCGGGCAGCCGGGCGACCCAGGAAGACCTGGACCTGGCCCTGGAACTCTTTCAAGCCGTGGGCCAGGCCGCAGTGGTGGAAGAAAAGCTCATGGATGCGGTTACGGGCTTGAGCGGCAGCGGCCCGGCGTTTGTCGCCGTGTTCATCGAAGCCCTGGCCGACGGGGGAGTGAAAGCGGGACTGCCCCGAATCCTGGCCCAAAACATGGCGGTGCAGACCGTCCTGGGCGCGGCCAGACTAATTCATGAAGAAGACCTGCACCCTGGCAAGCTGAAAGACCTGGTGGCCTCCCCTGCGGGCACTACCATCGAAGGCCTGCACGTCCTGGAAAGCGGCGCTTTTAGGGGTCTGGTGATGAGCGCGGTGGCCGCAGCCGCGGCCCGGTCGAAGGAACTGGGGGGGAAGTGAGAGAAGCTGTCAACTTTTAGCTCTCAGCTCTCAGCTAAAAAATTAAACCATAGAGACACAGAGGGCACAAAGTTTCACAGAGAATTAAGATTTGGCCCTTGGCGCTTTGCGCCAAAGGCCAAATTAATAAACTCCGTGTATCTCTGTGTTCTCTGTGCCTCTGTGGTTAAGAATCTTTAAACTGAACGCTGATAGCTGACAGCTTAAAGCGATTAAATATTAAACCGAATCTCCACTACATCCCCGGGGCGGATGGCATAATCCCGGTCCACCAGCTTCACCAGGCCCTTGGAGCGGGCTTCCTGCATGTTGTAAACCCCGATCAGATCCTCGTAGCTCACAATATCGGCCTTGATGAAACCCCGGGCCAGGTCGGAATGAATCTTGCCGGCGCAGGTGACGATATCTGCGTCTTTTTTGACCGGCCAAGCGTGTACTTCCTTTTTATCGGCAGTGTAAAAAAAGACGATCCCCGCCCCCGCCAGCGCAGCCTGGATGATCTCATTGATGTCCGGCTGCTTGGCAGCCACCACCGTGGGCTTCAGGCTCAAGGGGGCCAGCCCTCTTAAGAACGCCATCTCCGCCTCAGTGAACTGCACCTGGCACAAGGGCGTTTCTTGTTCCAGGTATTGCAGGCATTTGTCCAGAAGTTTGGTTTCCTCGGCATCGGTGGTCCGGTCCCGGCGGGTTTCCAACTTTTCCAGGTCCAGGATGAGCAGGTCCAGGATATGCTCTTTAGAGATAAAGATGACGTCGCAATTAAGGAAGTCGTCCTTTATAAACTCGGCGTAAAAAGGGGTGGTTTTCTTGGGGGCGAATTTATTTTCCAGGGCTATGACTTTTTCGTCCTGAAATTTGACCTTCCCTTCGGGAAGATCAAAGCCTGCAAAACCTATCTTCATTGACTTTAACCTCTTATTCCGGATAAAACCGGCAAAACCTGAAGCAGCATCCTCTTGCGGCCTTACCTGCCAGCGCCTGGCCGCCTTGCCAAAAAAAAATCGGAGGGAATGGGATATCCCCTGCCGATGGGTCCAGGGACTACGGTCCTGGTTCTTTTAAGAACTTATATGTTTATTTAAGCAAAGAAAAGGCGGGGTGTCAAGTTTAACGGCAGCGGCTGGCCGGTTGAGCCCAGGCGAGACGCCTGCGCCACTGAGCCTCCCCCAAAATCACTAACTCCAGGTCTTGAGCAGCCGCAGGTGGATATCCGCCGCGGGCGCGCTGTGGGTGAGGGCGCCCACGGAAATGAAGTTGACCCGGGTGGCGGCCACCTGGGGCAGGCGTTCCAGGGTCATGGAGCCGGAGGCCTCCAGCAGCGCCCGGCCCAAGGTGAGATCCGCGGCCTTGGCCAGGTCCGCGTCGCTCATGTTGTCCAGGAGGATGATGTCCGCGCCGATCCCCAGGGCCTCTTCCAGTTCGGCCAGGCTGGTGACCTCCACTTCGATCTTCAGGGTATGGGGCGCGCTCTTCCGGGCCCGGCGCACCGCCTCGGTGATGGAGCCCACCGCGGTGAGGTGGTTGTTCTTGATGAGCACGCCGTCAAAGAGGCCGCCCCGGTGGTTGCGGCCGCCGCCCAGGCGCACCGCGTATTTCTCCAGGACCCGCCAGCCCGGGGTGGTTTTGCGGGTGTCCACCAGGGCCACCGGCAAATAGGCTACGGGCGCCACCATTTTTTGCGTAAAGGTGGCGATGCCGGAGAGATGTTGGAGAAAATTCACCGCCACCCGCTCCCCGGTGAGGATGGTGGCCACGGGACCGGTGAGAATAGCCAACACGGTTCCTGGTTCCACTTCCTGGCCTTCCTGCACCTGGGGGGCGAATTGCACCTCCGGGGCCAGCTTCGCAAAGACCCGGGCGGCCACGGGCAGACCCGCGACCACCAGCTTTTCCTTGGCCCGGATGTGGGCTTCGCCCTGGAGGTCCGGGGAAATGAGGGCCTGGGTGGTAACGTCCCCGGCCCCGAGATCCTCTTCCAGGGCCAGGTCGATGAGGCGGTCTATCTGGGGTAAAGCAAGGAAGGAAGTCATCTCAATCGTTGTCCTCTTGCCAGTAGATGGTGCAGGGACCTTCAGAAGGGCCCAGGTCCTGGTTCTCCGGTCCTTGCAGGCAATCCGCGTCGCATTCCTGCCGGGCCGCGTCCCAGTAAGGGCAGCGGTCGTAGATACAATAGCCCATATCGGGGATGGGGCAAAGGGTCTGGTTCATTTAATACAGTCTTTAGCTTTCAGTTGTTATACGCAACGTCATTTATTGTCGAGAGTCTGTTAATATTCCGGAACGCCGGACTGACACACTCCCCCTCCCTGTGAGGGGAGGGGGTTGGGGGGAGGGTGGCGACTGGTTATCCCGAACCGACAGACACCACCCCCACCCTGACCCTCCCCCCTCAAAGGGGGAGGGAATATGAGAACTTTGTTCCAGCACAGATCGAATTTTACTGAGTGTTATTATTACGCATCCCATTTACAATCAGCCCTCTGAGAATCTTTGTAACCCCTATCGAAATATCTTTTCTTCCAAGGCGTTAGCCCACCAAGCAGGGTTTAATCGGAGATCAGTGATCTTCTCCTGCTCTCCCGGGTTGGTGATTTTGACCCAGACCCGGGGGACGCCCGCGGCCGGGTGGGCGACAATCCAGGTGGCCAGGGTGCGGGTCTCCGTGGGGGTGCTGCCGCGGCGGCAAATACTGTTATCCGGACCGTCGTGGCGATCCTGGCTGAAGGCCAGAAAATCCTCCAGTACAAAGGGGCAGGCCTGCCGGGATAACAACTGGCCGATGCGGTGGTAGCGCACGCAGCTGCTGGTGCTGGGCTTCAGGTCCGCACCCTCAAGCCGGTGGTCCAGGTAGTGATTGGTGTGGCAGAGGATGCCCTGGCCGCTGGCCTTTACCGCCACCCGCCCCCCAGGTGCAATCTCGATCAGGGCGACGCGGCGGCCGTCCGCCACCATCTCGATGACGGGGTAACTGGCCCGGAACAGGTCCTGGCAGGCCAGGACTTCCTCCACGGAAGCGCAGCGGCTCAAGAGGGTCCCGGTGAGGTTGACGGCCTCGGAATATTCTTCTTGTTGGGGCGGGAGGTTGCCGGGGAGGGCGTCCACCACTGCCAGGCCTTTTACATTGACCCCGGCCACGGCGGAGCTATTGGGCGAGCCCGCGTCCACCAGGGCCAGGAATTTGAAGCCCGCCGCGGGCGCGATGAACTTGATGGCGCTGCGCCGGGGACTGCGGTCCCGGTTTTTGACGATGAGGGTGCCGCCCCCCTCCACCCGGCTGCCCGCGGCGGCAAAGAGGGTGCAGGCCTGGGCAGGGCTGGCCGCGGCCAAGGCGAAGAGAAGCCAGAAAGATAGTACCAGAATAAATGATTGAAAGAGAGCAGAGGTGTTTTCTCCCCCCTTTTTTAAAGGGGGGTGGGGGGGGATTTTGCATGACCCCCTAGAAATCCCCCTAAATCCCCCTTGAGAAGAGGGGGACTTAAAGACTGATGGCGGGGAAGAAAGCATATATTATCATACAACTTGGAAGGCACTGGGGGAAAGAGAAAGAGAGATTTACTCCGGATTCTCTGTTTCCGGGAAATCCGTCTGGTTCAGGGAGGGGTCGGAGGCAAAGGCGACGCCGGTGCCCAGGCAGCCCGCGTCCAGGTCCCAGAAATTGCAGCGCTCCCCCACACAAGGGCCGATGTTGGGGAGGGGGCAGAGGGGGGTGCAATCGAGTTCCATAACCGGCATCATACCAAGTTGCGGGCCAAGAGGTAATTCTTAATTGTCATGCCAAGCCGAGCCCCCTGCGAAAGTCCTCCAAGCTGTCATTCTGAGGGAGCGGAGCGACCGAAGAATCTCCAGGATAACAATGAAATACGAAATTCTTCACTCCGCTGCGCTCCGTTCAGAATGACAGAAAGAAAGACTTGCGCGAGGTTTCAAGTCGCAATCTTACAGCGATTTTGCCGTAGGGGCGGACCCGTGTGTCCGCCCCCGCGCCCGCAAATACCCCTGCGTCTTAATTTCATGATCACCTTGATTTTGTGGGATCGGAGGTTGATGTTTTTACGAGCGCCGGGGGGGCA
Source organism: Deltaproteobacteria bacterium (assembly GCA_021817645.1). Lineage (GTDB taxonomy): Bacteria > Desulfobacterota > Desulfobaccia > Desulfobaccales > 0-14-0-80-60-11 > SURF-52. Next base: position 1,879 of record JAKAGH010000091.1, on the reverse strand, counting down.
CACATGGGTGCCCCCCTACAAACCTGGGCCATTTGCTGGAAATCCGGTATGAGAGCCCCAGGGCTTCCGGAGAAATGGCTTTACCAAAGAGGTGTTGAGGAAAAAGGGAAGGCGGGATGCGCTTCGCTTTCCCGCCCTACAGGCTGGGGCCCGGGGTGAAACTAATCCCCGGCCCCTTAAGCTCCCATCAATTTCAGGGCCAGTTGGGGCAATTGGTTGGCCTGGGCCAGCATGGCGACGCCGGCCTGGACCAGGACCTGGTTGCGGGTGAACTCGGTCATCTCCGTGGCCACGTCCACGTCGGAGATTTGCGATTCCGCGGCCTGGAGGTTCTGGGCCTGGATGCCCAGGACGGAGACGGTGTTGCCCAGGCGGTTGGCCATGGCCCCTAAATTGGCCCGGATATTGTCCTTGGCGGCGATGGCGCTGTCCAGCTTCTCCAGGGCCTGCTGGGCCTGGGGCTGGGTATTGATGGCTACGGTGGAGCCGCTGCCGGGGGACCAGATGATTTCATGATCTTGGTAAGTATAGCCTAATATAAAACCCCATTGCGCATGGATGGCGTACAGATTCCCATCACTGCCGGTACCGATCATATAATTTTCATTGACGCCGGCGTCATACAGTTTCAAATTATCGGTGCCATTAAATACGGCGTTCAGTGCCGGAGGTGTGCCATTAATAAGGTTGTAACTCAAAGTACCAACATCAGTTAAACTATGAGAAGCGACAAAAGCCGCCTCGGCCGCGGCCGCGGTGCCGCCGGCGCTGCCCAGGCCCAGGGCGCTGGTGGTGGCGCCGGTGATCTTGACGTAATAATAGTCCTCCGCGGAGGCGTTGCCGGTGCCGAAGTGGATCTTCATCTGGTTGCCGGAGGTGCCGTCCAGGCCGGTGCCGGAGAGGCTGCCGTCCAGGAGCTTGACGCCGTTGAAGTCCGTGGCCGCGGCGATGCGGTTGATCTCCGAGGCCATGGCCTGGAACTCGCTGTCCATGATGAGGCGCTGGGCCGAGGTGTAGGTGCCGGTGGCGGCCTGCTCCGCCAGCTCCTTCATGCGCGTGAGCTTCTCGTCGATGACCGACAGGGCCCCGTCCGCGGTCTGGATCATGGAGATGGCGTCGTTGGCGTTGCGCGTCCCTTGATTGAGGACCTGGATGTCGGTGCGCATCATTTCCCGCACCGCCAGGCCCGCGGCGTCGTCCTGGGCGGAATTGATGCGGAGGCCGGAGGAGAGGCGCTGCACCGAGGTGGAGAGCCGCCCGTAGGAGATGTTCAGGGAGCGGGCGGCATTCATAGCCATGAGATTGTGATTGATAACCAGGCTCATCCGTGAGCTCCTTTTTCTTTTGAGCTTGGTGCGACAGTGAGAACCGTCCGGCCTGGTCCCTTTCACTCCCGGCTCATCCTTGAGGGCCGGTATGGGAGTGAGGGCTTTGCCCCCTACTGGAGGCTTATCATTACCTGCATGTCTTTAATCTGGCCAGAGCCTTGTCTGATTAGGTTCAGATTCTGCCCAGGTTGAATCTTCATGAAGCACGCTTTGGCACTGGGGGGCGCCTCAAAATCCCCCCTGCCCCCTTTTGCAAAGGGGGGGGAATATTACTTAACTTGACCTGTATTTCCCCCTCCCCCTTCGAGGGGGGAGGGTTGGGGTGGGGGTGGTGGCTTTTTGGCCTAATTGCAGGTAGTTGCCCAAGACGCCCCCCTCACCCTAACCCTCTCCCCCAGAGGGGAGAGGGGATAAAATCTTTTGATTTCGACCTTTGGGCGACTTTCGCAAGGTCTCGACTTGGCATCATAACTTCCCCCGCCCCGGCCCTTTTAGCCGCCCATCAATTTCAAGGCCAGTTGGGGCAGGGAGTTGGCCTGGGCCAGCATGGA
>JAKAGH010000090.1 GCA_021817645.1 Deltaproteobacteria bacterium | reverse complement strand
GAAAACCAGGCCCGGCGGCCGGTCTTCAACGCCTTGCGGCGGCAGGAAGCGGCCCATCCCATCGAGGAAGTGGGGAAAAAGCTCCGCTCCATGATGGGTTGGCTCAAAAAGTAGGATAAAAATTCAGCTAAAGGCGAAAAGAACAATGTTGGTCAGGTTCCAATATTCAATCTTTTCGCCTTTTTTGTTAAAATATATCCCATAAAAAATATGACCCAATCAGCGACGCAACATGGAGGGGCTATCGCCTCTCCGGGCTACCGCTTCATCCTGGGCGCGGGCTTGTTCTTCCTTCTGGGCCTGTTTCTTAACTCCACCTGGCTGGCACTCCTGGGGCTCCTGGGGGCCGCGTTTTTCGCCTACTTTTTCCGGGACCCGCGACGGCCCATCCCGGATGAACCGGGTTTGATCGTCGCGCCCGCGGACGGCAAGGTGATTCTCCTGGATGAAGTCCGGGAAGATAAATTCCTGGGCCGGCCGGTCCGGCGGGTGGGCATCTTCATGAACGTGTTCGACGCCCATGTGAACCGCACTCCGGTGGCGGGGACCGTGGTTACCTCCACCCACCGGCCGGGGCGTTACCAGGCCGCGTTTCGCCCGGCTGCGGACCAGATCAATGAACAGCAGTCGACTTTACTGGATACCGCCGCGGGCCAGCGGGTGCTGGTGGTGCAGATCGCCGGTCTTCTGGCCCGGCGCATCATCTCTTACGTTCAGCCCGGACAGAAACTGGAGCGGGGCGATCGCTTAGGCATGATCTGCTTCGGCTCCCGGGTGGACCTGTATCTGCCGCCGGAGGTCGAAGTCCTGGTGAAGGTGGGGGACCGGGTCAAGGCCGGGTCCAGCATCATCGGCCGGTGGTGGATGGATGCCGCTTGAGCGGCGGGGGCGCGACTGAGGCCCCTGCCGTAGCAGTACGGAAGAAGCCATGGCCTTTCGCAGAAGGCGCAAGAAAAGGGACCGGCGGCGTTTCCGGGGAGTGTACCTCCTTCCCAACCTGATTACCACCGCCAGCCTCTTTGCCGGTTTTTACGCCATTGTCGCGGCCATCAACGGCCGCTTCCTGGCTGCGGCCTGGGCCATCTTCGTGGCCCTGATCCTGGACGGCCTGGACGGCCGCATCGCCCGCATGACCCACAGCACTTCGAGCTTCGGGGTCCAATACGATTCCCTGGCGGATCTGGTGTCGTTCGGGGTGGCCCCGGCACTCCTGGTCTATCTCTGGGCCTTGCAACCCTTCAAACAATTCGGCTGGGTCGCGGCTTTTTTGTTTGTGGTCTGTGGCGCGCTGAGACTGGCCAGATTTAATGTCCAGTCCGGCTCCATGGACCCCCGCTATTTCAACGGCTTTCCCATCCCCGCGGCGGCCATGGTCGTGGCCACCGCCATCGCTTTTTACTACCAGATCGGCGAATGGGCCCCGGAGAAGGACAAGTACATCCTGGTGATGATCTACGTCCTCTCCTTCCTGATGGTCAGCAATATCAAATACTTCAGCTTCAAGAAGGTGGAGCTGTTCAAGCGTCATCCCTTCCAGACCCTGGTGGCCGCGGTGCTGCTGTTCGTGGCGGTGGCCACCGCGCCGGAACTCATGGGCTTCCCCCTCATGGTCCTCTATGCCAGCTCCGGCCCCATCAGCACCATCGTCTATAACCGCCGTCCCCAACCGCAACTCCCGGAGAAGCCGGAGGAAGAAACGTCCCCCAAGCCCGCAGGGCCGTGAGAGAGAATTTCACCACGGAGACACAAAGGGCACAAAGTTTCACAGAGGAATGAACAGAAGGGTGCGCCAAAGCGCACCCTTCTTTTTCTTTCTTTGTGTTCTCCTGTGTCCTTCGTGTCTTTGTGGTTAATCATTTAAGGGGCGCATAAGACGCGCCCTATGAGAGACATTTTCAAAGCCGAAATCAAAAGTAATCATTTTCCCCTTTCCGGCCGATTAAAATTTATATATAATTTCTTAACTTGAAATTAAGTGAAACCTCATGACGACTTCGCCCACTTACCGCTTTTTAGTTTCCGCCCGCCAGGGTCTGGCCCTGGTTCTGCTGCTGCCTGCCTAGGCAGGCATACTCTAGTCCCCCACACAATTAGGCAAAGATGTTGTTTTAACTGCTTCTTTTTGAAGCGGACGGTGATATAATGCCGTTGCTTCCCTGAGCGTCATTTTCCCCTAGGGGCGCACCCGTGTGTGCCCCCAAAGCGGGCGGACACGCGGGTCCGCCCCTACAAAGCAACGGTTTGCAAAGGGAAAATGGTATAAGCCCCCCAAAGGGGTAAGGAGTGCCTTATGTCAGACAAAGTCGTCATTTTCGATACCACGCTCCGGGACGGGGAGCAGACTCCCGGGGCATCCCTCAACGTGGATGAGAAACTCCAGATCGCCCAGAGCCTGGAACGTCTGAACGTGGACGTCATTGAAGCGGGCTTTCCTTTTGCTTCCCGGGGCGATTTCGAGGCCGTACGCGCGGTGGCCCGGGAAATCCGCACCCCGCAAATTGCGGGCCTGGCCCGGGCTTACGAGAAAGACATCGACGCGTGTTGGGAGGCCGTCAGAGAGGCCACCCAACCCCGCATCCATACCTTTATCTCCACTTCCGACATTCATCTGAAATACCAGATGAAAAAGTCCCGGGAAGAAGTGTTGGAGATGGCGGTGGCCGCGGTGAAACACGCGGCCGGCTATACCAGCAACGTGGAGTTCTCGGCCATGGACGCGTCCCGGAGCGACCTGGCCTACGTGGCTCAAGTCTTCACCGCGGTCATCGACGCGGGCGCCAAGACCCTGAACTTCCCGGACACCGTGGGCTACGGCATCCCGGAGGAATTCGGCGCCAAGATCAAGTACCTGATGGAGCATATCCCCAATATCCATAAAGCGGTGATTTCCGTGCACTGCCATAACGATCTGGGCTTGGCCGTGGCCAACACCCTGGCCGCCATCGCCAATGGCGCGCGCCAGGTGGAGGTGACCATCAACGGTATCGGCGAGCGGGCCGGCAACGCCTCCATGGAAGAAGTGGTCATGGCCCTGGCCACCCGTAAAGACCTGTTCTCTTACTATACGGACATCGTCACCCAGTACATTTTCCCCACCAGCCGCCTGGTAAGCAAGCTCACGGGCGTGGTGGTGCAGCCCAACAAGGCCATTGTCGGGGCCAACGCCTTTGCCCACGAGTCCGGCATCCACCAGGACGCGGTGCTCAAGGAGGCCAGCACCTTCGAGATCATGACTCCCACTGCGGTGGGCATCAAGAAGAGCACCCTGCCCCTGGGCAAGCTCTCCGGCCGCCACGCGTTCAAGAAGAAGCTCCAGGAGATGGGTCATTACCTGAATGACGACGAATTGAACCGGGTCTTTTTCCAGTTTAAGGACCTGGCGGACCGGAAAAAGACGGTCTTCGACGAAGACCTGGTGAGCCTGGTGGAAACCGAGGTGATTTACAAATCGGTGCCCGAGCATTTCCGGCTCCTGGAACTGGTGGTCCTCACCGGCACTACGGTCAAGCCCAACGCCAACATCAAGATGGAGGTGGGCGGTGAGGTCAAGTCCTTCTCTACCTTCGGAGACGGGCCCATTGACGCCACGTTTCGGGCCATCACCCATTTGGCTCAGTCCAAGTGCAAGCTCCTCAAGTTCGTGGTGAGTTCCATCACCGGCGGCACCGAGGCCCTGGGGGAGGTGTCCGTGCGCCTGGAGGAGGAAGGCCAGATCGTCACCGGCCAGGGCGTGGATCCGGACGTGGTCACCGCCAGCGCCAGGGCCTATATCAACGGCCTGAACCGGCTGAAATTTTCCAAGGAGATGGGGCCGAAGAAGGGGAAACCGGAGGAGTTGTAGCTGTAAGCTTCCAGTTTTTTGGAAAATGTAGGGTGGGCATGGGCCCACCCTACGAGTACTTAAAAAGGGAAAACATGGCTTTTGACAAAACGGAAGCAGAAAAACTTCTTGCCGATTGTGCCAGGCGTTGCTGCATCTGCGGCCGACTACACCGTGTCCAGATACACCATATTGTTCCTGGGAACGATAATATTGAAAATGGCATTCCCCTTTGTCCAAACTGTCATGATGAGGCCCACACATCATATTCTTCCGGGAGAACTACAAGAACTTATACAGCTGCGGAGCTGAAACTTCATCGTCAGCGCACAGTCGATCAGGTTAAACGTGAGGCAAAATGGAAGCCAGGCGGTACAGATTGGAAGAAAGACAAAAAGCTAATAATTTTCTTTGCACAATGCTTGGACCGTCCTGCCTTTCGCAATTATTTCCATCAGGAATTAAGTTTCGCCGATTTCGATCAAGCCATGGAAGACACTCTTGTCGCCCTCAACACAGGGTATTGGAGAACGCGAGACGGAACGCTAATTGAGAGGGCTAAAGGCAAGGTATGCATAATCAATGCAAGTTGGCGTGAGAAAATAGAGAAGATTACCGTCATAATTGAGGATATCCGACGCCGCTTTCATAAGACTTTCGGACTTAACGAGATGTTGTTTCATATCCGTGGGCCTCATCGTTTCTACAATCGTGATCTTGATGAATTCATGAATGGATTCAGACATGATCGAGACCTTGGGAACTGGATGGATACGAAACGACAAGAAACCATTAACTTAATGAACTCTCTTCTTGCAGAGCTTGGCTTGCAACCATTGCAAGGACTTAGGGAACACTGAACTTAGAATGTAACTATACTTGTCTTAAGGACTTTAGAAAAAGACGGTGGGCAGTGCCCACCCTACAGAACTCACATTAAGTTGCATGGTCTTTTCTCCCTCCCCCTTCGAGGGGGGAGGGTCGGGGTGGGGGTGGCGTCTTTGGCATGATTACAGCTACTTGCCCAAAGTCGCCCCCCTCACCCCAACCCTCTCCCCCCGTGGGGAGAGGGGGTAAGAGGAGGACGGAAGCAATCCAAGCATTCCCGATAACAAATATTTCATTAAAGCTGAAAGCTGAAAGCTGACAGCTGATAGCTTAGAAACGGAGAATCAAATGACCACACCGCAAACCATTACCCAAAAAATTCTCGCCGCGCATTGCGACAAAGACTACGTGGAACCCGGGGAGCTGATCCTGGCCAAGGTGGATATCGCCCTGGGCAACGACATCACCGCGCCCCTGGCCATCAGGGCTTTTCACAAAGCCAAAGCCAAGCAGGTGTTCGATCAGGACCGGGTGGTGCTGGTGGCGGACCACTTCGCGCCCAACAAGGACATCGCGTCCGCCAACCAGTGCCAGATCCTGCGGAACTTCGCCAAGGAGCAGAATCTCAAGCATTTCTATGACGGCGGCGAAATGGGGGTGGAGCACGCCCTGCTGCCGGAGAAAGGCATCGTCGGCCCCGGCGACCTGATCATCGGGGCGGACAGCCATACCTGCACTTACGGGGCTTTGGGGGCTTTTGCCTCCGGGGTGGGCTCCACGGACCTAGGCGCGGCCATGATCACCGGGGAGTGCTGGCTCAAGGTGCCGGAGAGCATGAAGTTCGTCTACACCGGCAAGCTGCAGCCCTGGGTCACCGGCAAGGACTTGATCCTCATGACCATCGGCGACATCGGCGTGGACGGCGCCAACTACCGGGCCATGGAATTTACCGGGGAGGCCATCCGCTCTCTGCCCATGGCGGAGCGCTTTTCCATGGCCAATATGGCGGTGGAGGCCGGGGCCAAGAACGGCATCATCGCTCCGGATGAAGTGACCCTGGAGTATGTCAAGGGCCGCACTCTGCGCCCCTACACCGCGTATGCCAGCGATGCGGACGCCGCTTATGTCACCGAGAAGAATTATGACGTGAGCCGTTTGGAGCCCCAGGTGGCTTTACCCCCGTCCCCGGGAAATGTCCGGCCTTTGTCCCAGGTGGGGCAGGTGGCCATCGACCAGGCGGTGATCGGCTCTTGCACCAACGGCCGTCTGGAAGACCTGCGCCTGGCGGCCCGGGTCTTGAAAGGGCGCAAGGTATTTAAGGGCCTGCGCCTCATCGTCATTCCCGCCACCCCCTTGATTTACCGGCAGGCCATGGACGAGGGCCTGTTTACCGTGTTTATGGATGCGGGCGCGGTGATCAGCCCGCCCACCTGCGGCCCCTGCCTGGGGGGGCATATGGGCATTCTGGCCAAAGGAGAGGTGGCCATTGCCACCACCAACCGCAATTTCACGGGGCGCATGGGTCATCCCCAGTCCCAGGTCTACCTGGCGAACCCCGCGGTGGCTGCGGCCTCAGCGGTGGCCGGACGCATCTGCGGCCCTGAAGATTTATAACTGGACGAGGAATTTTCCCTTGTCTATTTGAGGGGTTAAAAAAAGTTGCGTTTTGGCGGCAATATTTGGTAACATAAACACAAGGAGATTTTCCTAAGGGTTTCCGACTGCTTTTTTCATTTTTTGACTTATCTTCCCAGGCGGGGAGGGGAGTAAGAAGGCGCCCCCGTTGATGCTGCCTACTCCGAGCCCGATAAGTCGGCAGTCCGGCTTGAGTTCAAACCTCCACCCATAGTCCGGATCTGGTCTGGACGGGAGGAAATCATGGAAAGCCGGAAGAATTCTTGGTACCTGGCCCTGGCCCTGGCAATGCTGCTGGGAGCCGCGGGGTGCTCTGGAATTTTGCAGGAATCGCAGTATGACGACGGGAAGGTGGAACGCCTGCGGATTCAAGGGGGCGAGAGTTGGAAATCCTGGGACCGCAACCCCACCAGGGGAGATGAAGGTGCGGTTATGCTGAAAAAAGAAGCAACCTTTTAAGGGGATTACGGCCGTCCGTGATTCTCTTGACAAAGGCAAAGACCGGCATAGGGTGTCATGCGGAGTAGGTCATGACCATGATAAAAGCTTGGGGACGACTGGGGTTGGCGTTGCTGCTCCTGCTGCTGTGGACAGCCGGTTGCTCCGGAGTGCTGTTTGAGAAACTGCATGACGATGGCCGGGTGGACCGGCTGAAGCTTGACGGCGGCGAAGGTTGGGGCGATTACGACGACCGGCCCAGACTACCTCAGTCCAGAACCAAAGATGACTATTATCTCGCCATCAAGAAGGAATTGACTTTTTAAAAGACTTACCACAGAGACACAAAGAGCACAGAGGGCCACAGAGAAAATATTTAGCCCTGGCTGAAAGCCAGGGCTAATTTATTTTTACTCTGTGAATCTCTGTGTCCTCTGTGCCCCTGTGGTGAATCAATAATCCCCCCGCCGCCGGGCGCGGATTACCCGCTCAATTCCCAGGTAGTCCGGGATTTTTTCTATCTGCTCATACGCGCCCGTTTCTGCCATTAAGGCCGCAACCTTTGGCGCCTGTCCGTCAGCCACCTCCAGGGCCAGCCAGCCCCCTGGAGATAGAACGCCCGGGGCCGCCTGGACCAGAGGTTTAATCAGGTCCAGGCCGTCCACGCCCCCCAGGAGCGCCTCTTGGGGTTCGAAATCCTTGATGTCTTTAGGCAATTCTTCCCAAACCGGCCGGGGCACGTAGGGGAGATTGGCCACCAGCAGCTGGAACCGGGGGCCGGGCTGGAGGGGAGCCAGCAGGTTGCCCCGGAGAAAATGAATCCGGCCGGCGATCTCGTGGCGGGCGGCATTTTCCCGGGCCACGGCCAGGGCCGGGCCGGAAATATCGACGCCCAGCCACCGCATTTCCGGCAGTTCCCGGGCCAGGGTGATGATGATGGCGCCGGAGCCGACCCCCACTTCTAAAGCCCAATCAATACCGTTTTCCGTTTTCCGTTTTCCGTTTTCCGATTTAAGGACTTCCAAGACCGAGGAAACCAGGGTTTCGGTTTCCGGGCGGGGGATGAGGACCGCGGGGGTGACTTTGAAGTCCAGGGACCAGAATTCTCTGTGGCCCGTAATATAAGCCACCGGTTCCCCGGCCCGGCGGCGTAATATAAAAGCCTTGAAACGGGCCAGTTCCTCCGGGGTGAGGGGCTGGTCATGGCGCAGGTAAAGGTCCAGGCGGCTTATTCCCAGGGTGTGGGCCAAAAGCACTTCCGCGGAGGTACGGGGCTCCGCCACTCCCTTTTCCTGGAAGTGGCCGGTGGTCCATCTGAGAATTTCCAGGATAGTCCAGGGATTTTGGCGGGTTTCGCCCATTTATGCCTGTTGCAGCGCCAGGGTGCGGTGGTGGGTGGTCAGGGCCTGGAGCAGCTCATCCAAATCTCCGTCCAGCATGGTCTCGAAGCGGTGGAAGGTGAGGCCCAGGCGGTGGTCGGTAATGCGGCTCTGGGGAAAATTGTAGGTGCGGATGCGTTCGCTGCGGTCGCCGCTGCCCACCTGGCTCTTGCGCTCCTGGGCGATCTGTTGCTGCTGTTCCCCCTGCTTCAGGTCCAGTAAGCGGGAACGCAGCACTTTCAGGGCCTTGGCCTTGTTCTTGTGCTGGGACTTCTCATCCTGACAGATAACCACTAAACCGCTGGGCACGTGGGTGACCCGCACCGCGGAATCGGTGGTGTTGACGCTCTGGCCCCCCGGTCCGGAGGAGCGGAAGACGTCGATGCGCAGCTCCTCGGGGTTGATCTGCACGTCCACATCTTCGGCTTCCGGCAGAATAGCCACGGTCACTGCGGAGGTGTGGATGCGGCCCTGGGATTCGGTGACCGGCACCCGCTGGACCCGGTGCACTCCGCTTTCATATTTAAGCTGGCTGTAAACCCGGTCGCCGGCGATGGAGGCAATGATTTCCTTGATGCCGCCCAGGCCGGTAGTGGAGTGGCTCAGGACCTCCACCTTCCAGCGGTGGCGCTCCGCCAGGCGGCTGTACATCCGGAAAAGATCGGCCACGAACAGGGCTGCTTCCTCGCCGCCGGTGCCGGCCCGGATCTCCAGGATGACGTTCTTCTCGTCGTTGGGGTCCTTGGGCAGCAGGAGCAGGCGCAGCTCTTCCTCCAGAGCCGCAGCCCGGTCTTTCAGGGAGTCAATATCCTCCCGGGCCAAGGCCTTCAGTTCCTCATCCGCCTCTTCCTTTAACAAACCTTGACTAGCCGCCAACTCTTCCTGCACCTGGCGGTAGCGGCGGAAGGTCTGCACCAGGGGAGCCAGCTCCGCGTGCTCCTTGCGGGATTTCTGGTAAAGGTCCTGGTCCCGGATGACCTCGGGATTAGTCAACCGCTGCTCCAGGTCCTCAAATTGGCTTTCAATTTTTTTCAGTCTCGTTGAAAACATCAGCCTATCTCAAACCGGAATGCCGCCTTCAGCTGCCAGGCAGACTTATGGCGGTGCACCCCGGGCAAGTTTATGGTTTCTTAGGGGAACTTAAAGTCAGGAAGGATGCCCCAATTACTTTTAATTATAAAGGAAAAACCGTGGGAAGGCAATGAGTGGAAGGGGGTTAAAAGGACTTCGTGTCGGCAAACGCTATAGGTTTTTCAGTTCCAAGTTCCTGGTTCCTAGTTCCAGGTTAGGGAAATACCCTCCAGAAACTTTTCATGATTTAAGGGCGGGCCACAGGCTCAGGAATAAACGGTCCAGAAAAGTTTTTCTTGGTGGCGCAGGCGTCTCGCCTGCGCCAAAACAGGCGGGCGAGACGCCCGCCGCTACGCCTTCTTCTGATCTATGGGAGGCCAAAGACGGCCGCCCTACTCCTCCACCAGGTCGACCTCCGCATTCAGGGTGAGGTGGACCTGCTTGCCCGCCATAAAGCCGCCGTGCTCCATGGGCATATTAAAGACCATGCCGAAATCTTCCCGGTTGATGCAGGTTTTGGCCCGGAAGCCAAAGCTGGTGTAGATTTTCCCGTCGTCGTCGAAAAGGGCCGGTCCGGCCCAATGCGCCTCCAGCGCCACCGGCCGGGTCACGCCCCGGATGGTCAGGTCGCCGTGGACCAGGGCCCGGTCCAGCCCGTCCGGCTCCACCCGGGTGCTCTTAAAGGTAATGACGGGGTATTTTTCCACTTCCAGGAAATCTGCGCTTTTCAGGTGGCCGTCCCGCTGCTCCACCCCGGAATAGATGGACGCGGCGTCTATCTCCACCGCCACCGCGGCGCGTTCCACTTCCAGGGGGTCGAAGTTGAGGGTGCCGGTGACGGCCCCGAACATGCCGTGCACCCAGGACACCATCATGTGGCGCACATCGAAGGTCGCGGAACTATGGGTGGGGTTGATATTCCACTTGGCCATGGGTTGCCTCCTCGGTGCCTAACTTAAGTACCGCTATGGCCATTGTCAATTACAGCCCACTGTGGGCAA
>JAKAGH010000089.1 GCA_021817645.1 Deltaproteobacteria bacterium | reverse complement strand
GCTGGACCTGGTCATCGCCCTTCTCTCCCTGGCGGCCCTCTGGAGTAAGGTCAACTATCTCCTGGTATTTCTGGGGGCAGGGGGCCTGAGATTGGTTCTGGGGTTAAGGTGGGCCCGGGAGGAAAGCAGCGCATCCGCGGTTCCCGCAATCCAGGCCGCCGCGTCCGGCCGCAGGGCCGGGCAGCTGGCGGCCGTCTTGATCGCGGTGGCCCTGGCGGTCTGGGGCCTCTGGCGCCTGCACCCGCAAATGGGCCTGATGTCCCTGATTATGCTGAAGGTGGGGGTGGTCTCCTTCGGGGGCGGCTATGCCATGATCCCCATCTTGCAATGGGACCTGGTGGATCACCTGCATTGGCTCACTTTGCGCCAATTTCTGGACGGGATTTTGCTGGGCTTTGTCACCCCCGGCCCCCTCATCATCACCGCCACCTTTGTGGGTTTTTGGCTCCGGGGGGTAATCGGGGCCGTAATTGCCACGGTTTCCATCTTTTTGCCGCCCATCCTGATGATCATCTACTTGACGCCGTTTTATCAAAAGATTAAGGAGGGCCGGTGGGCGCGGCCGATCATCCAGGGCATTCTCGCGGCCTTGGTGGGGATGCTGGTTCTGGTCACGGTGCAGATGGGCCGGGCCGCACTCACCGATTTCCAGTCCCTGGCCCTGATGGCCGCGGCCAGCGTGGCGCTGATCGGCTTCCGGGTGAACCTCCTCTGGATTGTGGCCGCGGCCGCCGGCCTGTCACTGTTCCTGTTTTAAGCCCTGGCAGAGCCGGTTGATAGATTCCTGACTCGGGGCCGCTTCCAGATGCCTGGAAGCCATTTCAAAACCTCTTTTTCTGTCATCCTGAACGCAGTGAAGGATCTCAACGCTTCGAAAATACGAGATTCTTCGCTGCGCTCAGAATGCCAGGTTAATGGGGGAATTTCCACTTATAGCCATTGCCAAAAACTATTTTGTTATGTAGCGGCACAGCTTGCTGTGCCAGAGTCACGGGCACAGCAAGCTGTGCCCCTACCATGGTTTCCAATCGGTAAAAACTTTCGGCAATCGCTATAAAAATTTATTGCTAAAAAAGAGTTTACAAGATAGGTGGCCGCCTGTTCGCCGCATAGCCGTGGACCGTGGATAAGTGAAGTAAGTTAATAAAGTCCTATCAGGCCACAGAATCCTTATTTCAGCTTTGTAGTTGCTCCAAGACTTCTTTTTAACTTTTAGCATCTTTTAGTATGCATTTGTGAGAAAAGCTTTTATTATAGTTTTTTTTATTTGCCCACCTAGGTTTTCCGGAGCATGGAAGTATTGGTAATACCACTTTCCCCCGCCACCGGGAGAGAATCATGAGTATTTAAGTATGAATAAGAAAGATGCTTTTGAGTTTCTGCGCCTGATTCAGGAAGACCCGCAATTTTTAAAAAAAGCCCAAACCTGCGCCACGGATAAAGAAAGGGTGGCATTTCTGCAGGAAGAGGGCTTTGGGTTCACCCCGGAAGAATTTGAAGCTGCGATCCGGACCTGGCCTTCTTGCCTGGAGTTGGAGCCGGTTCAAGAAGGCCAAGAGCGTCGCAGCGCCAACCGCTATGAAGTCTTCATGAAGGTGACGGAAGTAAATAATCAGCCGGTAAACGACACCATAATGTTGGATATCAGCGCCTGGGGAGCCAGGATCGAGTCTTTAATCCCTCTTTCCTTGGATAGCAATGCGAAGTTCAGCTTTTTTCTGCCTGGAGAAGAACAGAGTGGCAAGGTGCAGTTGACCGGAAAAGTCGTATGGTCAGGCCAAGTACCCATTTCCAAACGCTATCAGGTAGGTTTGCAATTTTATCAATCTATTGAAAAAATGCAGAAAGAGGGAAAATTTGATGTCGGTAAATTTCAGCAGGCAGTTCAGAAACGCAACGAGGGAATTTCTAATAAAAGTTTTTTGACCATCAAAGAATTTGCCGATACGGTGGGGGTTCACTGGTCCACTGTTTGGCGGTGGACCGCAGAGAACCGCATTAAGTTTAAACAAGTTAAGGCAGGCTGTAAAATCCTTATTCCCGCATCAGAGTTGCTCAAGTTCTAAGGTGTCTTTTAGCACCTTTCAGCATCTTTCAGCATCCCTCTGTTGTTAAAATCTTTCTCATCTCCTAGAATACACTTCTTGATATCGGAACACAGTCCACGTCCAGAATACCTCGTGGCAGCCCAGGAGTCCCTGTTCAAGCTCATGCCAAGCTGGTCCGGAAGGTTCTGAGTCAAAAATACTGATGCATGAAAGCGCTCGCGTCACTTGGCCGTATTTGTTTTTTCTTGGTGGAGGCGGCTAAAGCGGCGGGTATGTGCAATGTCCAGTGCTTTGTTGGCAGTTTTCACATTTTCTTATTAAGCGGCTGAAATAGTTATTAAAGGAAGGGAATGATGAGCTGGGAAAATCTTTCCAAGGCAGAACTGCTTCAGGAAATGGGGGCATTGCACCTGCGCCTTACGCGCCTGGAGGAGTCCCAATCCTGGCTGACCTACGTGGAGGAGGAACTGCTTTCTGCGGAAAAAGAGAAGGCCATGCTTTTCGACGCCCTGGTGGAACCCACGGCTTATCTGGACCCCGACTTACGCATCTTATGGACCAACCAGGCGGCGGTCAATTCTTTAAATTTGATCCCCGGCCAATCTCTGGCGCGTCTGATCCAGGAGCACGGGAACGGCTTGGTGCAGGTGGACCTGCCGGCCAGCGAAGCCTTGAGAACGGGCTCTCCCCAGGAACGGGAGATAGACTCCCAGGATGGCCGCGTCTGGCACTTGCGGCTTTACCCGGTTCGGGCCCTCCATGGGGGCATCAACGGCCTGCTGGTGACACTGCTGGATATCAGCGCGCGCAAGCGCGCGGAGGAAGCCCTGCAAAGGAGCCTGTACAAGCTGCAACGGGCCTTTGAAGGGGTAGTCCAAGCCATGGCCATGGCCATGGAAATGAAAGATATCTATACCTCAGGGCATCAGCAGCGGGTGGCCCAACTGGCCTGCGCCCTGGCCGATGAATTGGGCCTCACGGCGGATTGCATCGATGGCTTAAGGGTGGCCTCACTGCTCCATGACCTGGGGAAGATCGCGGTGGCCTCGGAGATTCTCAGCAAGCCGGGAAAAATCAATGATTATGAGTTTGCCATTATCAAGGCCCATCCCCAGATCGGCTACGACATCCTGAAAGCCATCGAATTTCCCTGGCCGGTGGCCCAGATCGTCCTGCAGCACCACGAACGCCTGGACGGTTCGGGTTATCCCGCCGGTTTGAAAGGGGAGGAGATCCTCCTGGAAGCAAAAATCCTGGGGGTGGCAGATGTAGTGGAGGCCATGTCCTCCCATCGCCCCTACCGGCCGGCCATCGGCATCAGCCAGGCACTGGAGGAAATTTCTCAAAAGAGAGGAGTGTCTTACGACCCGGTGGTGGTGGACGTCTGCATGGAGCTTTTCACCGCCAAAGGCTATAGCCTGGCGTGAAGGCCGCGGTGGAGCAACTGCTGTTCAGTGATGCGGGACGGGGAACTTG
Organism: Deltaproteobacteria bacterium; assembly: GCA_021817645.1. GTDB lineage: Bacteria > Desulfobacterota > Desulfobaccia > Desulfobaccales > 0-14-0-80-60-11 > SURF-52. The sequence goes on along the minus strand of JAKAGH010000089.1, from coordinate 6,658 downwards.
CATAATTTAATGAATCTTTCTGGTGGCGCCGCCGTGCGGTGCTGGGGGAGGTAATGATGAATAATGGAAAAACCAAAGAACAATTGCTGAAGGAACATCAACAATTGACCGCTGAACTTTGTAAGGTCAAACAGGAATTTAATTTAATGTTAAGTAATATTCCAGCAATGGTTTTCAAAGGTTACGCCGATTGGTCCGTTGATTTTTATAGCAACAGAGTGGAAGAGATGATCGGATATTCAAAGAGAGCCTTTGATTCCCGTCTGTTGAAATGGACGAATATATTATTGGAAGATGACATGGATCACGCTAGATTTGTATTTCTAAAAGCATTAAAAACTGATCATAATTACGTCAGGGAATATAGGATAAAATGCAAGAATGGCCAGATTAAATGGATCCAAGAAAGGAGTTATATTGTTTGCGATCCAACTGGCCAGATTGAATATATCAGTGGAATATTTTTCGACATTACGGAGCAGGTACTTAATGAAAGCCTGTTAGAATATTCAGACTCTTTAGAAGAAGTGTAGTAAAATGGCACAAGGAGTATAAAGATTACCGATGAATGTTGATTTTATCAATCCATTCTTGGGCGCGGCGATCGAGGTATTAAAAACCATGGCATTTGTAGAAGTGAAGCCGGGAAAACCCTTTGTCAAGAATGATGAAAGAGCCCAAGGTGATATTTCCGGACTGATCGGTATTACCGGACCGTGTATCGGTTCCATGTCTTTAACTTTCAGCCGTTCTTGTATATTAAAAATTGTTTCTACTATGTTGGGAGAGGATTTTACGGAAATTAATGAAGATATCAAAGATGCGGTGGGTGAATTGACCAATATGATTGCCGGTGTGGCCCGTAATGAGTTGGGCCATGTGGGCCTGAAGTTTCGAGCCTCCATTCCCATGGTGGTCACCGGTCCGTTTCATGAAATCAAGCATAAATGTGACTGCCCCATTATCGGTATTCCCTTTGATACTGATGCCGGTTCTTTTCTGGTGGAAGTCGCCGGCTTCAAGGATAACCAGGAGTGAGGCCGGTGGCGGGGCGGCGCTGATTTGATTTTCCAGCAAAACTTGCCGTTTACCCGCAACGCTGAACGCGGACGCCTGGGCGAGACCGGCTGGAATAAGCCGCTCCCCATCCTCTATAGGGCTGAAAGATGAATCGCGATAACTTTTTTATCCCCTTGGAAATAAGAAAACTTCGGTCAGGAGAAGTAATTAACTTCAATGTTTATATAAGATCAGAGAGTACGGCGGAAAGAAAATATGCGCTTTTCTGCCGCCGCGGGGAAGTATTTAATCCCGGTTCATTGATGAGGATCAAATTTAATGACATCTACTATGTTTACTATCAGCAATTTGAAAAAATCCAGGTTGATAAATACCTGTCCGGCACGGTCAACTTAACCAATAATAGAATTAATCGCGTATCCGTCCCCAGCAACTTGTCACCAGCATCGCCGGAAGGGAGATTAGAAAATAATGGCGCAGTTAAAAACGAGTTCTATTTCCCTCTACGGGTGAAAAACCTGCAACCAGGAATAGAGGTCAATTTTGATGTTTTTCAAGGAATCAGCATTATTGGCAATAATGATTGCGTGTATACCACCTTTCTTCGTAAGGGGGAAGTTTATCGGCTGACATCAGTAAATGAATTACATGATAAAGGGATAAAAACCATATATTTTAACAAGAGAGATGAAACTAATGTCTTTAATTATCTTTATCATAATTTAAGCCTAAAATTAAAGGATGATAACTTATCTCCTGCGAAGAAGGCGGAGCTGGTTTATGACGCCGCACTCCTCTGGACTCGCCGGTTTTATTATTTAAAGTACAATAGGACCTCAGAGGAATTAGAGACCGGGTTTAAACTCATCAACTATTTATTAAATACTTTTCACCAGGATCGGCACTATCACCAATGGCTCCCCAATATTCGCGGATATGACGGCAATCTTTACGTGCATTGCTTGAATACCTGCTTGCTGGGACTGGCATTCGCCAAGCATCTTAAATGGCCTAATGATAAAATCATAGAGTTTGGGCAAGGAACTATACTCCATGATATCGGCATGGTTGAGGTCCCCCACGCGGTGTTAAATAAGCCGGTGCGGTTATCGGCAAGCGAAATGGGACTGGTCAAGAAACATCCGGCCGAGAGCCACCGGATTCTCAAGAAGATCCAATTCCTCAACAAAAATTCCATGCTGATGGTCTTGCAGCATCACGAGACCGGAGATGGCTCCGGCTACCCCATGGGCCTGAGACTCCCCTTGATAAATCATTGGGCCCGGGTTTTACGCATAGTTGACAGTTATGAAGCCCTGACCTCCAGACGCAGCTGGCGCGATAAGCTGGACTCCATGAAGGCGCTGAAGGTTATGCGCCAGGAATGGCTCAACAGCGGCGTCTTCGATATTAATTATCTGGTAGAATTCATTAAATTTCTCTCAGGTAAGTGAGTAAGCTCGCGCAAACGCATGGCCAGTTCGGGGCCTTTGGCCTCTTCCTCGTGTTTAAAAAACACGAAAGCCCTCTCCCAGGGCTGCGCCCGGATTCTTGCCAGCCATTGGGCCAGGCCGGTCTCCGTGTAACCGGCCCGGCGCAGGCGCAGGTAGCCCCAGGCCGCGGTCGGGGTAAGCTCCTGGGCCGGATTTTCATCCGTATCCGCCAGGACCAGGCTGCATCCCTGGCTCCGCAGGAGGTCGAGAATTCCCGCGGCGAGCCACGAAGGGTGGCGGAACTCGAAGGCGCAGGCGAAATTGCCGGGCAGCAGCGCCAGAAAATCCTCCAACACCGGGCGGTTCGCCGGAAAACTCTTGGGGAATTGAAACAGGACCGGCCCCAATTTCCGGTCCAGGACCGACAGGGTCCTGAACAGGTACTCGATATCTCCCTCCACGTTGCGCAGCCGTTTCAGGTGGGTGATGACCTGGGGCGCTTTCAGCGCAAAGACAAAATTATCGGGAACCTCGGCGGCCCAGGACGCGAGCACGCCCTCCCTGGGGAAGTGGTAAAAGGTATGGTTGATCTCCACCGCGCTGAGGCGTTGGGAATAGAAGGCCAGCATTTCCTGGGGGGAAATCTTGGCAGGGTAGAATTTCCCCTGCCATTGCTTGTACCCGTAACCGCTGGTGCCGGTCAAGATTTGCATATTTTTTGGTTCCGAAAAGATTGATCTCATGCCAAGACGCCAAGGCGCAAAGTAAGACGCAAAAAAAAAATCCCTATAGGGTGCGTTTTACGCACCGGAAAATGGTGGCGGGCGAGGACGCCCCCCCACCGCTGCTTCGAATATTTGCCTGCCCAGGCTGGAAAGCCTGGGCTACCTCTCCCTGTGCTCAAACTTCCTCGGGCTTTTCCCGCACCACTTCCCGGGCGGTCTTATCTTCCCTCAGTCTGGAAAAAACCGGGTGGCGCATCAGGCCCTCTTCAGTCCAATCCGTGAAAGCCACTTCGCAGACCAGTTCCGGCTTGACCCAGGTGGCCGGGGCGTTGGTGGCCGGTTCTGTTTTAAAGGGGCATTCCGGCTGGATCAGGGGCTGCAATCTCGCAGATATTTTCTGGAGATTCTTGGCGCCGAAGCCGCCTCCGGAATGACCGACGTAAATCAACTCGTTATCCTCAAATACCCCCAAGACCAAACTGCCAAAATATTTTCTTCTCCCTTGGGGCGCGGTGAAGCCGGCGATCACGCACTCCTGGGTGAGCTGCGTCTTGATCTTCAACCACTGCCGGGTTCTTTTGCCCAGCAGGTAGGGGCTGTGGGAGTGTTTGGCGACGATCCCCTCCAGTCCCTTGTCTTTGACGACCTGGAAAAACAAGACGCCCTCGCCCCGGACGTGGTCGCTGAATTTCAAGTGCGGGTCCGACGGGAGAATCTTTTTCAGGAGCTCTTTTCTCCGGAGCAGGGGCAGGGGGGTCAGGTCATGTCCCTGGAAGAACAGGAGATCAAAGACATAGTAGAGCAAATGACCGCGGCCGGATTTTTGGTAATTCTGCAGCATCTGGAAATTCGCCCGCCCCTGATCATCCACCACCACGATTTCGCCGTCCAGAACCGCGGCAAAGCCGCATTTTTCCAAGGACTCGGTAATGGGGGGATATTTCTTCTTGAGTGAAATTTGATTGCGGCTATACAGGGCCACCTGGCCGTCTTGAATTTCGGCAATGGCCCGGTAGCCGTCCCATTTCACTTCAAAGAGCCAATCCGGCTGATCAAACGGTTCTCTGACCAGGGTGGCGAGCATCGGGTTGATGGCGTGAGGCATCGGTTTGACCGGCGCATCCTCCAGGTCTGCGCTTTCCAGGGCTTCCCGCAGACGGATCCGGTTTATTTTTTGGGGTCCCGGAGCATCCTCCGGGTGGGCCGCGACCAGCTCTTCCAGGGTCTTCTGGGAGACCACGGAACGGTTCTCCTTGAGAACATCCTCTTTAGTGGCGTAGCTGTCCTTTTTCTTCAACAGCAGCCAGGATTTCTCGTCCATTTTGGTCCGAACCAGCGCGAATTCACCCTTGAGCTTGGTCCCGGCCAGCACCAACTTCAAATTTCCTTTTTCTAAACCGTCTAAGAGCAGCCTCTCACTTTCTTGCCGGTCTAGGGCGGCCGGATGCTGATAAAAACCTCGGTCCCAGACGATCACGGCACCGGCGCCGTAATTGCCTTCCGGGATCACCCCCTCAAAATCCTGGTAATCCAGGGGATGGTCTTCCACCTTGACGGCCAGCCTTTTGACGGCCGGATCGAGGGAAGGCCCCTTGGGCACGGCCCAGCTCTTGAGCACCCCGGCCAGCTCCAGCCGCAGATCATAGTGCAGGGCCCGGGCCGCGTGCTTATGGACGACAAATACAAGTTGGTCCCCCGGCCGCCCCGGGACCGGCTGCGGCTCGGGAGTCTCCTCGAATCTGCGCTTGTCTTGGTATTCTTTTAAGCCCATGACATTCAGAAGCGGCGGTTCCGGGAATAGGGACCGGATCAGGACCGGCCCTTTCTCATAAAAGGTAATGGTCCAGGCCTGACCAGACAACCTCCCCGGGCAAGTTTAATGTTTCCGGAATTGCCATCTCTTTGATATTTTTCATGCAGCCCTTCCGCCAAACCATACTAAGCGCCACCCCTGATCAGGCGGCGGCCCGGCTGGGCCGGTGCCTGATGGCCAGAAGGTGAAATTTACAAAAATTATCACCCGGGGCGGGTAAGGGGATAACATATGCTACAGACGAACATCTAAGCTATTAAGAGGCTGCGGGGTGAGACGCGGCCGGGGCAGCAATTTTCCAGAATGATAGCCAGCTCCAACGCCAGCTTGCCGGTGAAATTCCTGGCAAACCGGCTACTCCTGGAGCCAGCAGGTAGGGAGAAGATGAAATCTGCAAAAAATATCTGTCTGGCCGCGGCGGTGACGATTTTAACTCTGGCGCTGTTGGGGCTGGCGGGCCTCGCGGCTGCGGCGCCGCCGGCTCCTGGGGCTCCGATCCAGGCCACTAAGCAGATCCTGGCGCCGGCAGCCCAGGTCCGGACTGCCGAGCAGATGGCTGCGGCCGCCTCGCCGCTGTCTGCCGCCCCGCTGCCGCCGCCGCAGCCGAAACCCTATCTCAGCCGCCTGGACGCCAATACCTATCGGGAGTTAAAGGCCAAAGCGGCCTCGGGCGCCCGCAGGCCCAGCGCCGCGGCCCCCCAGAGCGCCGCTACCCGGGCCCCCGTCACCACTGCGGCTAATTTTGATGGAGTCAACGCTTCCGTCGCCGGCTACTACCCGCCGGATACCCACGGCGCGGTAGGCCGCATCTATTTTGCCGAGGTCACCAACAGCCATCTCGATATCTATCAGAAGGCCGCGCCCAACACCCTGGTCAAAAGCATCTCCATCGATGCCTGGCTCGGAGCCACCCCCGGCTATTTCACCCTGCCGCGGATGATCTACGATCCGGTTTCTGACCGCTGGATCTTTTTGGTCACCCAATTCCGGGTTCCGGACAACCTGACACACCAGTACTTGTGCCTGGCGGTCTCTTTAACTTCTGATCCCACGGGCAGTTTTTACCTTTACAAGCTCGATGTCAGCGATCCCGGAATCAGCGGCAACACCTTCTGGGATTATCCGCAACTGGGGCAGGACCGTAATTCCATTATCATCACCGGCGACTTTTTTGATTTGAATACCGGCAACTATTACGGCAGCCGCATGTTTTCTGCGGCTAAATCTCAGCTTTATAGCGGCCAGGCCTTCAACTCGCCCCTTTTTACCGGCCTGGACGGCACCCTGGCGCCACCCCTAGTCCTGGATGTGAATCCTTACAGCTACCTGGTGGCGGCAGATTGGTATGCCCGCAACAATTATGTCACCCTCTATGCCTTACAGGGTTCCGGCACCAGTTCCCCCGTGCTCTATACCAATTACATCCCGGTGCCCACCTTTGCCATTCCTCCCTTTGCCATCCAGCCGGGCACCAACCAGATGCTGGACACCGCGGACGCCCGTTTTGTGAACGCCAGCACCCAGATTGGCAATTCCCTGTTCCAGGTCCACACCGTTGCCTTCAGCGGCCTGGCCACTCCCAGATTTTATGAATTCAACACATCAACTAACAACATCATCCAGAGCGGCAACTTTTACGGCAGCGCTACTTCCAACGACTTCAACGC
>JAKAGH010000088.1 GCA_021817645.1 Deltaproteobacteria bacterium | reverse complement strand
CACCTCCGGAGCCAGGGAGATGATCTTCATGAACCTCTTGGCCCGTAATTCCCGGGCCACCGGCCCGAAAATGCGGGTGCCGATGGGGTCTCCCTGGGGGTTAATCAGCACTGCCGAATTGTCGTCAAATTTGATATAGGAGCCGTCCGGCCGGGGGGTTTCCTTCACCGTCCGCACCACCACCGCCCGCATCACGTCTCCTTTTTTCACCTTGGAGTGGGGCAAGGCCTCTTTCACGGAGACCACGATGATGTCCCCCACCCGGGCATAGCGCCGTCTGGTGCCGCCCAGGACCCGGATGCAGTTGACCCGCTTGGCTCCGGAATTGTCCGCGACCGTCAAATTGGTATGAACCTGGATCATGGTTATCTTCCTCAGCGCCCCTGGTTATTGGGCCTTCTCCAGGATCTGCTTGATGCGCCAGTGCTTGTCCCGGCTGATGGGTCGGGTCTCTTCGATGAGCACCTTGTCCCCCACCTGACAGGCGTTGGCCCCGTCGTGGGCCTTGATCTTCACCCGCCGGCGCACAATTTTATGATAGAGGGGGTGGGGAACCAGGCGCTTCACTTCCACCACCACGGTCTTATCCATCTTGTCGCTCACCACCAGCCCTACCCTGGTCTTGCGCACGCCCCGCTTTTTTTCCATATTTTAGTTTTCCGTTATCCGTTTTCCGTTAAACCTGACCACTGGCCACTGACCACTGGCTACTGATTTTCCCCGGTCTTTTCCCGGAGCACGGTCTTGAGCCGGGCCAGATCCTTCTTGGCCTGCCCCAACCGGGCGGTGTTATCCAACTGCTGGCTGCTATGCTGAAAATTCAGGTTAAAGAGTTCCTCGGAGACCTCTTTCAGCTTGGCCCCCAATTCGTCCAGGGTCAAATCCCGCAGGTCCGCAGCCTTCATGACGTGGCCTCCGCCTCGGCGGGCTCAGCCGGCGCAGCCGGCTCCGGCTCGGTCATTTTGAACTTGGCCCACTTCGACTCCGACAGCGGCACGATATTTTCCCGTTCCACAAATTTGGTGGGCAGGGGCAACTTGTGCGCGGCCAGGCGCATGGCCTCTTTGGCCACTTCCCGTTCCACCCCGGCCATCTCGTAGAGGACGAGCCCGGGCCTGATTACCGCCACCCAGCCTTCGGGGCTGCCCTTGCCTTTGCCCATGCGGGTTTCCGCCGGCTTCTTGGTGAAGGGCTTATCCGGAAAGACGCGGATCCAAACCTTCCCACCCCTTTTGACGTGGCGGGTGATGGCGATCCGGGCCGCCTCGATCTGCTGGGCCGTGATCCAGCCGCATTGCAGGGCCTGCAAGCCGTAGTCGCCAAAGGCTATATAATTGCCCCGGGTGGCCTGGCCCCGGCGGCGGCCTTTCATCACCTTGCGATGTTTTACTCGTTTTGGTGCAAGCATATCTATTCCTTAATCGGCCTCAGAAGCCCATTCGCTCTTCCGGGCTCAGCACCTCGCCGTGGAAGATCCAGGTCTTGACCCCGATTATCCCGTAGGTGGTGCGGGCTTCGGCGAAGCCGTAATCAATGTGGGCCCGTAAAGTGTGCAGCGGCACCCTTCCTTCCCGGTACCACTCCTGCCGGGCGATTTCCGCGCCAGCCAGGCGGCCTTTGCAGCGGATCTTGATACCCTTGGCCCCGAACTTCAGGGCCTGGCCCACCGACTTTTTCATTGCCCGGCGGAAGGAAACCCGGCGCTCCAGTTGCTGGGCGATGTTTTCTGCCACCAGCTGCGCGTTGGTCTCGGGTTTGCGGACTTCCTGGACATCGATGATCAGTTCCCGGCCCACCACCTTCTGCAGGCGGCGGCGCAGATCCTCAATCTTCTTGCCCTTCTGGCCGATGACCATCCCCGGTCGGGAGGTATGAATCTTAATGGTCACTTTGTTGGCCGCCCGCTTGATATCCAAACCGGCGATGCCCGACCCTTTGAGTTCCCGGTCTGCTTTGAGAAACTCCCGGATGCGGCGGTCCTCCAGGATTAAATCCGCATACTCTTTCCTGGCAAACCAAATGGAATCCCATTTCCGATAGACTCCCAAACGGAAACCGATGGGATGTACTTTCTGGCCCAAGCTGCCTCCTTACTGCTTCCTCGGCGTTTTTGCTTTCCCGGTCCGCTCGTCCAGGACCACGGTGATATGGCTGCTTCTCTTCAGAATATGATTAACCCGGCCCATGGCCCGGGGCTGGAAGCGTTTGAGAACCGGACCGCCATCCACCTGGATGCCTTTAACGAAGAGGCTGTCCACGTCCACCTGGGGCCGCTGCTCCGCATTGGCCACCGCGGCTTCCACCACCTTGCGCAATACGCGGGCCCCCCGTTGGGGCAAGAACCGGAGCAAAGCCAGGGCTTCATCCGCTTTTTTGCCGGATATCTCCCGGGCTACCAGCCGCACCTTAAACGGCGAGATGCGGATAAACCGGGCGCGAGCCTTGATCTCCATCACTTTTTACCCACTTTCGTCTTGCGATCCCCGGCATGGCCTCCGAAGGCGCGGGTAGGCGCGAATTCCCCCAACTTATGTCCCACCATGTTCTCTGTGACATAAACCGGAATGAACTTTTTGCCGTTATGCACCGCCAGGGTTATACCGATAAAATCCGGGGTGATGGTGGAGCGCCGGGACCAGGTCTTGATCACCCGGCGATCCTGGGCCTCTTTGGCCTGCAACACCTTGGCCTGGAGGCTGTCCTGCACATAAGGTCCTTTTTTCAGTGAACGGGCCACGGTTTCTCCCTTTATTTCCGCGTCCGGTGTTTAATGATGTAACGGTCGCTGTCTTTGGGTTTCCGGGTTTTGAAACCCTTGGTGGGCACTCCCCAGGGAGTGACCGGATGGCGCCCCCCGGAGCTTTTGCCTTCGCCGCCCCCCATGGGGTGGTCCACCGGGTTCATGGCCACGCCCCGCACATGGGGACGTTTACCATACCACCGCTGGCGCCCGGCTTTGCCCAGGGATACATTCTCCTGCTCCACATTGCCCAACTGGCCGATGGTGGCCCGGCAATCCAGGGACACCATCCGCACTTCCCCGGAGGGAAGTTTTAAATGGGCATTGGCGCCTTCTTTAGCCATCAACTGGGCGCCGGCGCCGGCAGCCCGAGCCATCTGGCCGCCTTTTCCGGGCTTCAACTCCACATTATGCACGATGGTACCGGCCGGTATATTCCTCAAAGGCAGGGCATTGCCCGCTTTAATATCCGCTTCCGCCGAGGCCACCACCATATCCCCCACCCGCAGTTCCTGGGGAGCCAGGATGTAGCGCTTCTCTCCGTCCAGGTAATGGAGCAGGGCGATGCGCACCGTGCGGTTGGGATCATATTCGATGGTCGCCACCTTGGCCGGCACTTCCAGCTTATTGCGTTTGAAATCGATCACCCGGTAACGCCGTTTGTGGCCGCCGCCCCGGAAGCGGGTGGTGACCCGGCCGTAGCTGTTCCGGCCGCCGGTCTTCTTCAGCGGCTTGACCAGGCTCTTTTCCGGCGTGCCGCGGGTGATCTCGGCAAAATCCGAGACCGTCTGGAACCGCCGCCCCGCGGAAGTTGGCTTTCGTGGAATCAGAGGCATCTCTTATATCCTTAAATCAGTGATCAGTGGTCAGTGGTCAGTATTTCAAACGGTACTGGCCTCTGACAACCGGCAACTGCTCTTACATACCCTCAAACCCGGCGATCTTCTCTCCCGGGGCCAGGGTGACAATGGCTTTCTTCCAGTCCGGCCGCACCCCTTCGGTCTTGCCCAGGCGCTTCTTTTTGCCCTTCATGTGGATGGTGTTCACCGCCAGGACCTTGACTTTGAAAAGTTCTTCAATGGCCTTGCGGATCTCAATCTTATTGGCTTTGACGGCCACCCTGAAGGTCACCTTGTTGCCCGCCTCTTTCAACTGGTGGGTCTTCTCCGTGATGATGGAGCCTTTGATCAAGTTGTGGTACGCCTTCATGGGGCCAACCTCGCTTCGATCTGGGCCAGGGCCGGCTTGAGCATCACCAGATGCTCGAAACGCAGAATGTCATAGACGTTCAGCCCTGCGGTCAGCATCACCTGGACATGGGGCACGTTCCGGGCCGAAAGCTCTAGGGCCTCGTGGGCCTCGCCGGTGATGATCAGGGCCTTGGCAATCTCAAAGTTGCGCAGCACCTGGACAAAATCCTTGGTTTTCGGAGTGGTGTGGGGGTATTCGTCCAACACCACCAATTGCCCGGCTTGGAGCTTGCTGCTCAGGGCCATCTTCAGAGCCAGGCGCCGTACCTTTTTGGGCATGGTGTATACGTAGCTCCGGGGTCTGGGACCGAAGATAGTGCCGCCGCCCTTCCAGACGGGGGACCGGGTGGACCCGGAACGGGCCCGGCCGGTGCCCTTCTGCCGCCAGGGTTTGCGGCCGCCGCCCCGGACTTCACCCCGGGTTTTGGTGCACGCGGTGCCCGCCCGGCGGCAGGCCCGCTGCCAGGTCACCACTTCGTGGAGCACGTGGCCCCGAACCGGCACTCCGAAGATTTCCTCCTGGAGTTCCACTTCGCCCACTTTCTCTTTATTTATATTCAGTACATCTACTGTCGGCATAGTATCACCCGGCCTTCCGGATCAGCAACAGGCCCTGCCGGGGACCGGGCACCGCGCCCTTGATCAGCAGCAGGTTATCTTCCGGACGGACATCCACCACTTCCAGATTTTTGGCGGTCACCCGCGCATTGCCCATCTGTCCCGGCAGTTTCTTGCCTTTGACCACCCGGGAGGGGTAAGCGCTGGCGCCGATGGATCCAGGAGCCCGGTGGGACATGGAGCCGTGGGTCATGGGGCCCCGGTGAAAATTCCAGCGTTTCACCGTGCCGGCGAAACCCCGGCCTTTGCTGGTGCCAATGACGTCCACCTTATCCCCGATGGCGAACTGTTCCACGGTGATTTCCTGTCCGTCCTCATGTTCGCCGGGACCGCTCAGACGGAACTCCCGGAGATACCGGAACGCGCTCTTGGAGCCGTGTTTCTCGAAATGACCCTTCTTCGGCTTGTTCACCTTGGCCAGGGGCCGGCGTTCGAACCCCAGTTGCAGGGCCTCATAACCATCCCGGGCGCCGCTCTTCACCTGGGCCACAAAGCAGGGCCCGGCCTCAATCACCGTCACCGGCACTGCCAGACCGTCCGGGTCGAAGATGCGGGTCATGCCCAATTTTTTTCCAATAATGCCGCCAGGCATTTTTCTCTCCGTTTTCGGTTTTCTGTTTTCGGTTTTCGGTGGTTTCCAGAACCTCAGCACTCTTTTGCCGAAAACCGGAAACCGAAAACCGAAAACCGTCTTTTAAACTTTTATCTCCACATCCACTCCGGCAGCCAGGTCCAGCTTACTGATGGCATCCATGGTCTGCTGGGTGGGCTCCAGGATATCCAGGAGCCGCTTATAGGTGCGGATCTCGAATTGCTCCCGGGACTTCTTGTCGATATGCGGGGAGCGCAGTACGGTGTACTTGTTGATCTCCGTGGGCAGCGGGATGGGGCCGGCCACCCGGGCACCGGTGCTCCGGGCCGTTTCCACAATCTCCACCACCGATTTATCCAGCAGCTTGTGGTCGTAAGATCGCAACCTGATGCGAATCTTGGGCGTGATCATTTAAACCGTCCTATTCCACTATTTCGCTCACCACGCCGGCGCCGACGGTGCGGCCGCCTTCCCGGATGGCGAAGCGCAGTTCTTTTTCCAGCGCTACGGGCGTGATCAGATGCACTATCATGGACACGTTGTCCCCGGGCATCACCATCTCCACCCCGTCAGGCAGCGTCACCACCCCGGTGACGTCCGTGGTCCTTAAGTAAAACTGGGGCCGGTATCCCGAGAAAAACGGCGTGTGCCGTCCGCCTTCCTCTTTGTTCAAGATGTAGACCTCGGCCTTGAACTTGGTATGCGGCGTGATCGAACCGGGCTGGGCCACCACCTGGCCCCGCTCCACTTCGTCCTTCTTGATGCCCCGGAGCAACAGACCCACGTTGTCGCCGGCCTGGCCCTGATCCAGGGTCTTGCGGAACATCTCCACCCCGGTGCACACCGTCTTCTGGGTGGGGGCAAAACCCACGATCTCCACTTCGTCGCCCACCTTCACCACGCCCCGCTCCATCCGGCCCGTAACTACCGTGCCCCGGCCCGAGATGGTGAAGACGTCTTCGATGGGCATTAAAAACGGCTTGTCAATGGCCCGGACCGGCTCCGGAATGTAGCTGTCCAACGCGTTCATCAGCTCGAAGATGGGCTTGACTTCTTCCGCGTTGAAATCGTCCGCTTCCAGGGCTTTTAAAGCCGAGCCTTTGATGATGGGAATGTCGTCCCCGGGAAATTCGTACTTGGACAGCAGCTCCCGCAGCTCCAATTCCACCAGCTCGATCAGGTCCGGGTCATCCACCAGGTCCACTTTGTTCAAGAAGACCACGATGAAGGGGACACCCACCTGCCGGGCCAGCAAGATGTGCTCCCGGGTCTGGGGCATGGGGCCGTCGTCCGCACCCACCACCAGGATGGCCCCGTCCATCTGGGCCGCACCGGTGATCATATTCTTAATATAGTCCGCGTGCCCCGGGCAGTCCACGTGGGCATAATGCCGTTTATCCGTCTCGTACTCCACGTGGGCCAGAGCGATGGTGATGCCCCGCTCTTTCTCTTCCGGGGCCTTGTCGATCTGGTCGAAGGGCACGAAGCTCGCCAACCCCTTCTTGGCCAGGTGCTTGGTAATGGCCGCGGTCAAGGTGGTCTTGCCATGGTCGATGTGCCCAATGGTGCCTACGTTCACATGCGGCTTCTTCCGCTCAAACTTCTTCTTGGCCATTAGGACTTCCTCCTGAACTCAAAAGGGGTCATGCCCGGGCTTGACGCCGCCCCAAAATTTCCTCCGCCAGGGAAGCGGAGACAGGCTCATAATGATCGAACTGCATGGTAAAAGTGGCCCGGCCCTGGGTGGCGCTCCGGAGCACGGTGGCATAGCCGAACATGGTGGCCAGAGGCACCTGGGCCTGAACAATCTGAGTATTGCCCCGGGTTTCCATGCCGGTCACCCGGCCCCGGCGGGCGTTGACTTCTCCCATGACCTCGCCCACAAACTCTTCCGGAGCCACGACCTCCAGGGACATGACCGGCTCCAGCAGCACGGGCTTGGCCTTTTTCGCCGCCTCTTTGAAACCCATGGACCCGGCGATATGAAAGGCCCGCTCCGAGGAATCCACGTCGTGGTAAGAGCCGTAAACCAGAGCCACTTCCAGGTCCACCATGGGATAGCCCATGATACCGGTGGCCGCGGCTTCCTTGACTCCCTTTTCCACCGCGGGAATGTATTCTTTGGGAATCACGCCGCCGACGATCTTATTCTCGAAGACTACGCCGCTCCCCGGCTCCAGGGGCTTGAGCTCCAGGACTACATGGCCGTATTGGCCCCGGCCGCCGGTCTGCCGCACAAACTTGGTCTCCTGGGACACCTCCCGGGTGACGGTCTCCCGGTACGCCACCTGGGGTTTGCCCACCTGGGCGTCCACCTTGAATTCCCGCATCAACCGGTCGACGATAATCTCCAGATGCAGCTCCCCCATGCCGGAGATAATGGTCTGGGCCGTCTCCGTATCGGTGTGCACCCGAAAAGACGGGTCTTCCGCGGCGATCTTGCCCAGGGCCTGACCCAGGCGGTCTTGATCCGCCTTGGTCTTGGGCTCGATGGCGATGTCGATCACCGGATGGGGAATGTGCAGGGTCTCCAGCACTACGGGTTGGCGTTCATCCGCCAGGGTGTCACCGGTGGTGGTGTTTTTCAGCCCCACCGCGGCCACGATATCTCCGGCATAGGCCGCGTCGATCTCTTCCCGCTTATTGGCGTGCATCTTCAGCAGGCGGCCGCTGCGCTCCTTGACCCCTTTGGTGCTGTTCAGCACCGTTGACCCCGAAGGCAGGACCCCGGAATAGACCCGCAAAAAGGTGAGGTGGCCGACAAAGGGATCGGTCAAAATCTTGAAAGCCAGGGCGGCGAGGGGCGCGTCGTCCGCGGCCGGCCGTTCCACCACCTGGCCATCGGGATTGATCCCCTCGATGGGAGGTACATCCAGGGGCGAGGGCAGATAATCCAGGACCGCGTCCAAGATGGGCTGAATGCCCTTATTCTTGAAGGCCGAACCACAGAGCACCGGCACCGCCTGCATTTTCACCGTGGCCTGCCGCAGCGCGGCTTTTAATTGCTCCTGAGGCACCGGTTGATCCTGCAAATAAAGCTCCATGATCCCTTCGTCGAACTCCGCCAGGGCCTCCACCAACCGGCCCCGATGCTCCTGGGCCAGTTCCTGGTAATCCGCGGGAATCTCCTCCACTGCGAACTCGGTCCCCAGGACCGCTTCATCATAGACCAGGGCCTGCATGGCCATGAGGTCGATGATGCCCCGGAAACGCTCCTCTTCTCCCAAGGGCAGCTGGACCAGCACCGGATTGGCTTTGAGGCGCTCCCGCATCATCTTTTCACAACGGAAATAATCGGCTCCCACCCGGTCCATCTTATTGACGAAGGCCAGCCGGGGCACACCGTAACGGTCCGCCTGGCGCCAAACGGTCTCGGATTGGGGCTCCACTCCGGCCACCGCGTCAAAGACCGCCACCACTCCGTCCAGCACCCTTAAACTCCGCTCCACCTCAATGGTGAAATCCACATGCCCCGGGGTGTCGATGATATTGATGCGATGATCCCGCCAGTAGCAGGTGGTGGCCGCAGAAGTAATGGTGATGCCCCTTTCTTGTTCCTGGGCCATCCAATCCATCACGGCCTGCCCTTCATGCACCTCGCCCATCTTGTGGGTCACCCCAGTGTAGTAAAGGATGCGTTCCGTGGTTGTCGTCTTTCCGGCGTCGATGTGGGCCATGAACCCAATATTCCGTACCCGGGTTAGTGGTGTTGAACGTGGCAATGCTTTTTTACCAACGATAGTGTGCAAAGGCCTTATTGGCCTCTGCCATCTTATGCGTATCTTCCCTTTTTTTAATGGTTGCACCCCGGTTCTGGGCTGCGTCTAAAAATTCTCCGGCCAGTTTGGCCCCCATGGACTTTTCGGCCCGGGCCTGGGAATAGGCGATGAGCCAGCGGATGGCCAGAGAGATGCGCCGGTCTGCCCGCACTTCCACGGGCACCTGGTAAGTGGCGCCCCCCACCCGCCGGGATTTGACTTCGATCAGGGGTTTGACGTTGTCCATGGCCTGATGGAAGACCTTGAGAGGCTCATCCTGGGCCTTCTGCCCTACGAGGTCCAGGGCTTGGTAGAAAATGCGCTGGGCCACGGACTTCTTACCCTTCTTCATCAAACCGTTAATGAACCGGCTCACCAGGGTATCGTTATATTTCAGGTCCGGCAAAACGACCCTTTTGCTGACTCCACCTTTTCTTGGCATCTTCAGTACCCGTTTTCTGTTTTCTGTTTACCGTTTTCTGTTTGGCTTAATTCCGTTTCCGGTTTCCTCTTCAAGCTCGGAGCTTTTACAGAAAACCGAAAACAGAAAACAGAAAACCGTTTTTACTTGGGCCGCTTGGCCCCGTACTTGGACCGGCCGCGGCGGCGATCCTGGACCCCCGAGGCATCCAGGGTGCCCCGGACTACGTGGTAGCGCACGCCCGGGAGATCTTTCACCCGGCCGCCCCGGATCAGGACCACGGAGTGTTCCTGCAAGTTATGCCCCACCCCCGGAATATAAGTGGTCACTTCGATGCCGTTGGTGAGGCGCACCCGGGCCACTTTCCGCAGGGCGGAGTTGGGTTTCTTGGGAGTAGTGGTATAAACCCGGACGCATACTCCCCGTTTCTGGGGACAACTTTGTAAAGCCGGTGACGCCGTGCGTTTGCGCAACTTCTCCCGGCCTTTACGAATCAACTGACTGATGGTAGGCATAGCCTCTCCTGCCGTCACCCCGAGTTGGGGAGCTGCTAAAATCTAATTATTTTAGAAAATTTATCCCCTATCTGTCAATCATTTATTGACCGGTAAGGGCCGTTTCTTCAGTTAAGTTTTCCAGCAAGGCCTCTGCCGGTTCCGGCAGCGCCTCTTCTGGTTCGGTAATTTCCATTTCCAGATCCCGGTATTGATCCAGGCCGGTGCCCGCGGGGATCAGCCGCCCCATGATCACGTTCTCTTTGAGGCCCCGCAGATGGTCGACCTTGCCCAGGACCGCGGCATCGGCCAGCACCTTGGTGGTCTCCTGGAAGGAGGCCGCGGAGATCCAGGACTCCGTGGTCAAAGACGCCTTGGTGATC
>JAKAGH010000087.1:9506-10294 GCA_021817645.1 Deltaproteobacteria bacterium | reverse complement strand
CGATCTGGGGCCAGGTGCCATTTGCCGAAGGCCGCGGTGTTGAAGCCGTGCTGCCGGAGAATCTCGGCGATGGTGGCCGCACTTTTAGGCATCATGGCGTTATAGCCCGGATAACCGGTGGCGAACTCCATGATGTTGCCCACCCCCACCGAGTGGTGGTTGCGCCCGGTCAGGAGCGCAGCCCGGGTGGGGGAACACAGCGCGGTGGTATGCAACTGGTTGTAACGCAGGCCGTTTTGGGCCAGACGGTCCAGGGTGGGGGTGGGGACAGGCCCCCCAAAAGTGCCGGACTGGCCGAAACCCACGTCATCCAGGATGATGAGCAAGACGTTGGGCGCGTCTTTAGGGGCCTGCACCGGCCTGGGAAAATCCGGCACCGAGTCTTTATAAGTCCTGCCGATTTTGCCCTTAAAGGGCGCCTCGGGCAAGGGCAAGGTTTCTGCCGGGGTGGCCTGTGCGCCCAGAAAGATGAGCAAGGCCAGGAGGGTCAGACTGACGGCCAGGGTCGGCCATGTTAACGCCCGATTTTTTTGATTGCAGATGGGCCTGAAAAGCATCGCTAACTCCTGGATTAAGAGGTAACAGACCAGCGGTCTCAATTTTTCGTAGTGCCTCTGACGGCAATTGGTCCAGGCGGTGTTGCCCACAAAATGCCCGGTTTTCTCTGAGGAAAGCAGCATACCATAAGCAGTGAGGCAATAAAAAGAAAATTGCGGCTTTAAAGAATGGCTGAAGGCACGTCCTAGTGTGACGTCCCAGAAATAAGTTACAAAATATCACCTATGAAT
>JAKAGH010000087.1:0-9496 GCA_021817645.1 Deltaproteobacteria bacterium | reverse complement strand
TGAATATGCCCAATATTATCCCATCTCCCCTCGGGGGAGAGGGTTAGGGTGAGGGGGGCGACTTTGGCTAAGTGGCGGTAATCAGCAAAAAAGACGCCACCCCCACCCCGACCCTCCCCCCTCAAAGGGGGAGGGAGAAAGACGCCCCAAGTTATTTAAGGCATTCCTGAGACGCCATACTAGAGGAGATGATAAAGTTATCTATTTCTTCTGATAAAGGTATAATATTAATAACTTTAATGCTTAAATTTAAGACCTTACAAAAAAGAATGCTGGTGTTTCTGGCCTTGCCAGTGGCTTTGTTCCTCGGCGTCAGCGGTATTTTGGGCTATTTTTCTATCCGCGCCACCCTGGTGAAAGAATGGCGGGAAATCGCGGTCCTGCGCCTGGAGCGGGCCGCCCACCAGATGGATATGCGTCTGCACCTGATCCAGGAATGGATGGAGGCCTATGCCGCCGCGGATCAGGAGCCGATCCGAGCCTGGGTAATACAAAAATTGCGGGAACATCCCGGCGTCACCCGGGTGCAGGCGACTTGGCGGCAGGCGCCAGCCGGAAAGAAGGCGGTGCGGATGTCCCCGGTCGTCTATGATTTTCCGCCGGGGCAAGAGACCGTGGGACTTCGGGGCCAGCTCCTGGATCAGGCCGGCCAACCCCTGGGACACATCGAGGTGGTCATCGCCTCTGATTATCTGATGCAAGGAATTCTCACCACCGGCTGGATGCAGACGCAGATGGCCTGCCTGGTCAGCGAGCAGGGCCATTATCTGGCCCACAGCAGCACGGCCATGAAAGGTCGGCACTGTCTGGGCGAGACCCGGGATCCCCTGGAGCTGGCCATGCTGAAGGCCATGAAGGAGAAGCCTTACGACACCATCGTCAGCGGCGGTTATACTCCCGACCACGTGATTGGCTTTTACCGGCTTCACGCCGCGCCCTGGGCCATCATGCTCCATGCCGAGGGCAGCCAGATCATGGCCCCCATCCTGCGCTTCCGCTTCTATTATCTGGTGGCCGCCATTCTCTGCCTGGCCGTGATCCTGGTCCTCATCCGCCTGGGGGTGGGGCCGGTGATCTCCTCTATCCGCAGGATTTCCCGGAAAGCGTCCCTGGTGGCCCGGGGCGATTATGGCGAGCCGCTGCCGGTAGGCTCCCGGGACGAAATCGGCCAATTGACCCAAAGTTTCAACGACATGGTGGAGGGCCTGAAGGAAAGGGATCTGGTCACCAACACCTTCGGCCGCTATGTGGACCAGGAAATCGCCCGGGAGTTGCTCAGCCGTCCCGAGGCGGCCCGCCTGGGCGGAGAAAAACGGCAGGTGGTCATCCTCTTCTCCGATATCCGCGGCTTCACCCCCCTGGCGGAAAGGTTGAGCCCGGAGGCCACGATCCACCTGGTGAACCGCCATTTTTCCCGGATGATCGCAGTCATCCAGGCCCAGCATGGCATCATCGTCGATTTTTTGGGGGATGCCATCCTGGCCTTTTTCGATCCGTGGGACGGCCCCTTGGCCCCCCACGTGGAGCGGGCTTTGCACTGCGCCTGGCAGATGCAGGCCGCCATGGAGGAAGAAAACGTGGCCGAACCCGGTGCTCCCTCGCTGGCAATGGGTATCGGCGTGCACGTCGGGGAAGTGGTGGTGGGCAATATCGGTTCTGAGTCCCGGGCCAAATACGGGATCATCGGCTCCCCGGTAAACCTGACCCACCGTATCCAGGGCCAGGCCCGGGGCGGGGAGATCGTGATTTCTGAAGAGGTTTACCGCCTGGCGCCGCCGGGACTGGCGGTGCAAAGGTCTTATCAGACCCGCCTCAAAGGCATCCAGGAGCCGGTAACTCTGTATGTGCTCGGGGACGCGGCGGCTGGCTTAGAATAGTTCAAAGTTCAAGGTTCAAAGTTTAGACTGGGACTCAGGGAAGAAATGTAGGGTGGGCATGGCCCACCAATTCCTGTGAAAAAACTGTCGATCATCCATTGGCATTTTTAAGCTTTTTCCCTCTCCCCCCCTTGGGGGGAGAGGGGTAGGGTGAGGGGGTGGGCAGCCGAAGACGCCGCCCCTCACCCCAGCCCTCTCCCCTCGAAGGGAGAGGGGGGTTTTTGCTTCCGGCCTTTTTCTCTTGAAAGAAAAATCAGCCTATGTATGAAGCATAGCCTTTAAATTTCCCCTCGACAGCGCCAATCCCGGTTCTTATTTATTTATGAAAGCTTAGGGGGGATAATCCTGGAATGCCTGGCGAGCGCCAACCTTATTACAGCCTGAGTCCCGCGCAGGTGATGGAGATGCTGGATACCGGACCCTCCGGGCTCAGTTCCTCCCAGGCTCAGGAACGGCTGGAACGCCATGGTCCCAACGAACTGGCCCACGCGCCAAAAATCTCTCCCCTGGCCATTTTTCTCCGGCAATTTCAAAACCTCCTGATCCTGATCCTCATCGCCGCCACCGGGATTTCCTTTTTTCTGGGCGAACACCTGGACGCATACGTCATTCTGGTGATTATCCTGGCCTGCACGATCTTGGGGTTCATCCAGGAATACCGGGCCGAGCAGGCGGCCGCGGCCCTGAAAAAAATGGCCGCGCCGGAGGCCACGGTCATCCGGGAAGGGCGGGAGCGGGTGGTTCCGGCCCGGGAGGTGGTGCCCGGGGACCTGCTGGTCTTGCATACCGGGGACCGGGTGGCCGCAGACGCCCGCTTGCTGGAGGAAGTCAACCTAAAGGCTGATGAAGCGCTGCTCACCGGGGAGTCAACCGCGGTCTCCAAAAACCTGGCTCCCGGTGAAACACCGGACACTGCCGTGGGCGATCAACTATGCATGGTCTTTGGGGGCACGGTGATCACTTATGGGCGGGGCCGGGCAGTGGTCACCGCCACCGGCATGAACACTCAATTCGGTAAGATCGCCGGCCTGTTGGCTGAGGTGGCCGAGGAGCAGACGCCCTTGGAGAAGCGCATGCGCACCATCGGCCGGATTCTGGGGGTCGTCTGCCTGGCCGTGGCTGCGGGCGCTTCCCTGTTGGGAGTGCTGCGGGGACATAGCTGGCTGGAAATGCTTATCTGGGGTATCAGCCTGGCGGTGGCCGCGGTGCCGGAGTCACTTCCGGCAGTGGTCACCGGCGCCCTGGCCATCGGCACCACCCGCATGGCCCGCCGCCGGGCCATTGTCAAACGGCTGCCCGCAGTGGAGGCCATGGGCTGTACCACCGTGATCTGCACCGACAAAACCGGCACCCTCACCAAGAATGAAATGACCGTGCGCCGGCTTTTTCTGGAGGGCCGGGGGGTCGAGGTCAGCGGTTTGGGCTACCAACCCGCGGGGACTTTTTCCCAGGACGGCAATGACATCGTCCCGGCTGCGGACCCGGTCCTGCAGATGGCGGCCCGCATCGGCCAGTTGTGCAACGATGCCTTCTTGGAAGAAGAGGAGGGTACCTGGACCATTCAGGGTGACCCCACGGAAGGGGCCCTGGTAGTCCTGGGACGCAAGGCCGGGTTGGACCCGGCGGCCCTGGGCCGGGAATTCCCCAGGGTGGCGGAGATTCCTTTCTCCTCGGAACGCAAACTCATGACTACTATCCATCAAGGCCCGGCGGCAATCATGGCCTGCGTCAAGGGCGCGCCGGAGAGTCTGCTGCCCCTATGCCCTATGGTTTTGACCGCGTCCGGGGAGCAGCCCCTGACCGCAGAGGATCAGGGCGCTATCATGAGCGGGGCCGCGCAGATGGCCGCAGGGGCTTTGCGGGTTTTGGGGCTGGCTTACCGGGAAATGAAAATCCTCCCCGAGCCACCCTTTGCAGAAGCGGAGGCGGATCTGGTGTGGGTGGGCTTAGTGGGTCTGATGGACCCCCCGCGGGCGGAGGCCAAAGCCGCAGTGAGCCAATGCCGGGACGCAGGTATCCGGGTGATCATGGTCACCGGTGACCACCCGGATACTGCCCTGGCCGTGGCCCGGGAGTTGGGCCTGGTCCCCAGGGGCCTGCAAAAGCATCCGGTGCTCACGGGCAAAGAGCTGCACAACCTGAGCGATGCAGAGCTGACCAAAGCACTCAGAAAGACCCGGGTCTTCGCCCGGGTGGCCCCGGAGCACAAGTTGCGCCTGGTGGATTTACTCAAGGCCCAGGGCGAGGTGGTGGCCATGACCGGCGACGGGGTCAATGACGCGCCGGCCCTGAAGCGGGCGGACATCGGGGTGGCCATGGGCATTACCGGCACCGAGGTCACCAAGGAAACCGCAGCCATGATCCTGGCGGACGACAATTTCGCCACCCTGGTGGCCGCGGTGGAGGAAGGCCGGGCCATCTTCGACAATATTAAAAAGTACCTGATATTTCTGCTGAGCTGCAATTTGGCTGAGATCTTCGTGCTCACCGGGGCCATTTTTTTGGGTCTGCCACTGCCTCTCCTGGCCCTGCATATTCTCTGGGTAAATCTCGATTCCGACGGTCTGCCGGCCTTTGCCTTGGGGGTGGACCCCAAGGCCCCGGACATTATGCGCCGGCCGCCGCGGCCACTTCAGGAAGGGGTCTTCACTGCCACGGTGAACGGCTTGCTGGCCGTTATCTCCGTTTATCTGACTGTGGTTCTCATCCCCCTGTTTGTGTACTACTTTTATTGGAACCCCGGAGGGCACACCGACCCGGAACAAGTTTTAGCCAAGGCTCAAACCATGCTTTTCGTCACCCTGATCATGGCGGAACAGGTGAACGCCTTCAATTGCCGCTCGGACCTCCATTCCCTTTTCACTGTGGGGTTTTTTGCCAACCGCCTTTTAATCATCAGCGTCACCCTTTCCACGAGCATGCTGGCGGCTGTTATCTATTGGCCCCCCCTGGCGGAACTCTTTCACACCGTTCCCCTGGGTTGGCGGGACTGGCTGCTGGCCGCCGGGCTGGGGCTGACCATCCTGCCGGTGGTGGAACTGGCCAAGTGGCTGCTGCGCCGGCGTATCCCTAGATAAATCTTGTCCGCGTTTTTAGAAGATTTTTAATGGAATTTCTGCTAACATACTCCATTCGATCTGGGAAAAAGAAGCAAGAACCAGGTATATGGCCGTATATCGCTAAATTTTGGTTGAAACCCCGGTAGCTGCAGTTGTCGCTTCATTTCGGGCAGATCTCCATGGATGAACCCTCGATTCGGCATAAGCTCTTATCTTCAGACCTTAAAACCCTGCACCGTCCCTTAGGCGAGGCGGGGTCCGCTCCTTACACCCCTATTTCTCTGGCCGTGCTGCTTCCCGGGCACCGGCTCACCTTCGACCTGTACCTGAAGGTGGCCCAAAAAGGGGGCCAAGATTTTGCCTACGTCTCTTTCCTGAAGCAGGAAGAGTCATGGGAAGACAAATGGCAGGACCTTCTGGCCCAAAAGGGCATAGATCTCCTCTATTTTCTCAATAAGGATCTGGAGAGCGTTATCGCCTATCTCAATAATTATCTGCTGTTGTTGAAACATGAGCGAATGAAGGTCTCCCCGGGGTTGCTGGCCGTTTTCTCTGAACACCTGAACTTCAGCATCCGCCTGGCTTTGCAATCATCTCGTCTTGGACCGGTGGTGCAACAGGCTAAAGGGCAGGTGGAAGATTTGATTGACAGGCTGCAGCATGACCCCGCTTCCATTAAATTGGTGTGGCAGGTCCTTTACCACAGCTATAATCTCTACAATCATTCCCTTAATCTCTGCCTTTTGGGGATGGCCTTCATGCTCTTCTTGAAGAGGTCCTCCAGGGAGACCCGGGACCTGGGTTTGGCCGGCCTCTTTCACGACGTCGGCATGACCCGCATCCCCCAGGAGATCATCGCCAAAGAGGGACCGTTGACTGCTGGAGAAAGGGCGGAAATAAATCAGCACCCCGAGATCGGCTATCGTCTTTTGAGCAAAGAGACTTCGCTCTCCCAGGTGCCTAATGATGTGCTGCGCCTTTCCCTGGAGCATCACGAAAACGCCGATGGTTCCGGCTACCCCTTACACTTGCCCCTGACCCGGCA
Organism: Deltaproteobacteria bacterium; assembly: GCA_021817645.1. Taxonomy (GTDB): domain Bacteria; phylum Desulfobacterota; class Desulfobaccia; order Desulfobaccales; family 0-14-0-80-60-11; genus SURF-52. The sequence continues at coordinate 3,515 of JAKAGH010000087.1, read as the reverse complement.
GCACCCCTGGACCCGCATCATGCGCTTGCTGGACACCTATGAAAGCCTCACCGTCAGCCGCCCTTTTCGTCCGGCGCATAAACCTTTCGAGGCCATCAAGATCATCCGGGAGGCCCGGGGCCCCCGGGGATCGATGTATGACCTGGCCACCCTGAAGAATTTTATCTCCTTTCTGACCGCCAATTAGTTCGGGTTTAAAAGGGGATTGCCGAGGCCGCAATAGCAGGAGTGCGCAGGAATTGCCTTTGACCTCTATTTTTTTGCGTCTTGCTTTGCGACTTGGCGTCTTGGCGTGAGGCCTCTTTCTTTTCGGAACCGCGGCTTAAAGGATGTTTTCCGGAACGATCAGCCAATCAACCGCCCATTGGTTAGAATGAACGCGCCGCAGGCACACCGCGCCGCCCATCTGGAAATTGATCACACTTCTCTCTTTATCACCGCTGATGAGTAAGGCCGCCAACTTGCCCAGATGAGGGAGATGGCCCACCAGCATGATATCCTCATCCAGGTGCGCGATCCGGTCCGCCCAGATCTCCGGGTCATCCAGCGGCGCCAGCCCCGGGGCTTCCGAGACACCGCCCGGCGGCTGCAAATGCCGGCCCAGGACCTTGGCGGTGGTTTTAGCCCTGGTCTTGCCGCTATGAAATATCTGCCGCACCGGGACATCAAGCCTTTTCAGATAGTGGGACACGATTTCAATATCGCCGTGCCCTTTTTCCGTAAGATCCCGGGCCGGGTCTTCTTCTTCTCTGGCGGCCTCGGCATGCTGGACTAAATAAAGAAACATGTTGCACCCCCTCTCCACAGGCAGTTACCAAATATCTTAAGATGCGCGGGTGCCAGATTCAAGATCGGGTAATTTCTGCGAATGTCCGGTCTGGGCCAGGCCGCTGCCTGCCTCTCCTGTTCATCTGCGCAATTACTTTCCCTGCTGGCGGAAATTTTTGTATATTTCTAAAAAGGCAAGCCGATGGATGGGGGAGGAACCATCAATGCAGCATAAGGTGATGGCGTGGGTTTTAGTGGTGATTCTGGGGCTGACCCTGGCTGGGTGCCAGACTCCCAGCGGCTATTATGATCCCGGTGCGTCTGCGGCCGCGGGCATGGTGGGCGGGGCGGCCGGGGGGGCCGCTTTAGGTTCCATTATCGGCGCGGCTACCGGCAATCCGGGGACGGGCGCCTGGATCGGCGCCGCGTCCGGCGCCGGGGTCGGCGCTCTGGCGGGTTCCATCTACGCCCGGGACCAGAACCAGAACCTGGCCCGGTCCCAGGCCGCCCAGGGCCCGCCGCCTTCCGGCTACGGTCCCGCCATGGGGAACGGGGTTGTTATTGATCAGGCCTACGTCTCTCCCACCACCGCCCGGCCCGGGACCCAGATTATGCTCACCATGAATTACCGGGTGATGACCCCCCAGAACCAGCCGGTGGACCTGCAACTGGTGCGGGAGATCAGCAAAGACGGGCAACTGATCGAACAGCCGTATCAAGAACCCCGTCAGGTGCCAAACGGCGCGTTTGCGGCCCGGGTCGGCTTTAATCTTCGTCCCAACGTCCCTCCCGGCAATTATGTCGCCACCTTCCGTATCGTCAGCAACCTGGGGACCACGGAAAAAAGCGTCTACTTTACGGTGCAGTGATGTAGGGGGGGACCCGTGTGTCCCCCCGGGGTGGCCGCAAACCCGGGTGTGCCCCTACGGCAGGTCAAAAACCGATCTTATAGAGCCACAGCACGACAGCAGAGGCCACGAGGCAGTAAATTCCAAAATATTGCCAGCGGCCCTGCTCCAGCCAACGGGAAAGCCAGCGGAGCGCCAGCAAGCCGGCGATAAAACTTATCCCCATGCCCAGGAGGCTGGGGAAAAAAGGGTGAAGATGCTGTCTCCGGGAGGCAGCAAAGCAGCCTGGGCCTGCAACAACCGCCAGAGCTCCCGGGCAATGACCGGCGGCGTCAGGACCACGGCCAGGGCGAAGCTGAACTCCTCGATCCTTTGTTTGTTAATCCCCAACATCAACCCCACGGAGATGGTGGCCCCGGAACGGGAAAACCCCCGAAAGGGCAGGCAGAGACCCTGAACCACCCCGATCAAGGATGATCCCTGCAGGCTCTCCCGGGTGGGACGCACCGAACGCTCGGACCGTACCCCGGCATAAATAATCAAGACCCCCGCCGCTCCCAGGGCGATGCCGATCAAAGCCAGATTCCCGAAGATCATTTCGATTTCGGCATTCGGCACACTTTTGAGGGCGATTTTCTCTATCAGAAATTTCAGGGCCAGCCCCACTATGCCGGTGAGCACGGTGGCGACGGCCACCCGCTTGGTAAAATTCCAGAATACCCGGCGTGAGCTGAAATAGTTCTCTTTCCAACTGCTCCAGAAATAAAGAATCACCGCCACCATCGTGCCGGTATGCAGCATGACCAGCAGCATGGTCAGGTCCGGCCTGGTGGGATCCAGCCCCATTAATTTTTCCGCCACGATGACATGGGCTGAGCTCGAGACCGGCAGCAGTTCCGCCATCCCCTGCACCAAGGCCAGTACCATAATTTTGAGGATCGACATAGCTGTTTCCCGAAGGGCTCCGGCGAGGGATCCAGTGCCCCTTGATTTCTCCTTTTCTAACTTGACTAAATTTTTATCTTCCCCCAGTGAGGGGGAAAATCAAAATAGCACAATCTTCCCTGAAATTTTGATCTTTTTGCCGCTTCAAAATAATATAAAAATTTTGGACAAAAACTGACTTTCTGCCGACAATAACTATAGGTGGAAAAAGAGGAAAACCTGAGGCGAAACTCTCGGGAAGAAATGCGCCCCCATTTTTATCCCGGGGCCAGGCTGAGGGATAATCTTCGGATCAGAGTCGAGGGCAGATATGCACTACCCGGCCATGCCCGACCAACGCCGCCAACGCCGCTACCACCGCTATTTGCGGGTCAGCTGCAAGAACCCCAAACTGGCCTTTGAGAGCCTGACCCGGGATATTTGCGCCGGCGGGGTGTTCGTTATTACCCATCACCTTTTGCCCTTGGGCAGTCCCATCGATCTGGAATTTTCCCTGGGAGAGACTGATCCGGTCTTGCACTGCCGGGGGCGGATCGCCTGGATCAATGCCGGCCAGATAGAGACTTTTCCCCCAGGATTTGGGGTGGAATTTGTGGAAGGCGATGAGCAGGCAATGGGGGAGCTGTTGCAGGAATTGGGGGTTTGAGAAAAGTTCAAGGTTCGAGGTTCAAAGTTCAAGGTTAATCAAAACTGATGTTTTTTGTAGGGGCGAACCTGGTGTTCGCCCCTTTTGCCCCGGGTAGTTCCGTAGGGGGGCACCCGTGTGTGCCCCCCGGCGCTCGCAAAAACACCATCCTCCGGCCCTTAAATCTAATGTGATCCTAAAATTAAAGCGCTGCGGCACCCCTATCCGCGTCTCCTCTCCAGCCGGGCCACGCATTCGATGTGGGCCGTGTGGGGGAAGAGGTCGAAGGGCTGGATGGTCGAGATGGCGTAGCTCCTCTCGAGGAGCGC
>JAKAGH010000086.1 GCA_021817645.1 Deltaproteobacteria bacterium | reverse complement strand
TGGCTGGCGGAGGGAGAATACACGTCCGCCGCCTTCGCCCCGGCCCTCTGGCCACCGCCGCTGACGGGGTGGAGGGAGGGGCCGGGGGCAGGCGCCGGAGATTTCAAGGTTTTTGTACTCTTCGCCATTACCTACTTCTTTTTGGCGTCCGCCATCAGGTAATGGGACAGGCCCACCTGGTCGCCGTTGGGCTTGCAGGTATAACGGATGCTGATGGATTTCTTGGTACTCTTGTCTTTGGCCATTTAGTATTGTCCTCCTTACTCCGTGGTTTACCGGCCGGCCGGATTAATCATCAACAGCCGCCGGGGGGAAAGCTCTTAAAAACCGTTTTCTGTTTTCGGGTTTCTGTTTTCGGTTAAACAGGGTGCTCGGTGAACTTGTAGCACCGATATGCTCACCTAAATTTTTATTTTCCCTTTGTATTTTGCTTTTACAGAAAACCGGAAACAGAAAACAGAAAACCATAAAAAAAAGGCAGTCCCACCTTGTCAGATGGAACTCCCTTTACCATCAGGAGTAGCCTTTCTTGCCGCCAGGCAGGTCTTCTGGCTCTCGGATCAGCCGGAGGGAGTCAGCCTTCCCACCGGTTTTTGATAACCGGCAGTGGCGGGCATCAAGCCTTTACTGCCTCCGTCCCCGATTACAGCGGCGGGACCGCCCCGGATTCGCACCGGGTTCCGGATTGCCTGGGGAGTTTCTCTTTGGGATTAATTTATCGGCCCGCGCCCGGCTTGTCAAGGGGAAATTGGCGAGGTGGGGTATCGGGGGGCCATGCCCACCTTACATGGCTTTTTGCTTTAGCTCCGAGAAACCAAAACAACAACGCCACATATAATATCCATAAAGCAAAAAACTCCCTCCCCCTGCGAGGGGGGAGGGTCGGGGTGGGGGTGGCGTCTTTGGAGAAGGTTCGGGTTCACAAGTCGCCACCCCCCCCGACCCCCAACCCCCTCCCCTCGAAGGGCTTATCATTACCCACAAGTTTTATAGCAGGTGGCACAGCCTTTCCAGGCTGTGACGAAAACCTGCGCAGGCTGGAAAGCCTGCGCCACCGAAGACTGATCTGCTGTCAATCAGGGATTGAAAGGTAGGGGCGAACCTTGTGTTCGCCCTGAACGTGCCGGGCGAACACAAGATTCGCCCCTACGAAAAGAATCCTTTAGTAATAAATCTATATTAATTAAATCAGATAGATACTGACTTATGGGTAATGATAAGCCCTCGAAGGGGGGCCGATCGAGTATCAAGGTCAAAAAATGGGGCCTCACCTTCCGCCAGTAATTTAATTTAAGGTTAAGGCAAAAAGCATTATTTTTCTGAAAGATAAAAGCTGCGTGCAAGGGGCTTTCCTGCATGATTAGGGAGAGTTTGCGACCGGAAATCACCTTGACAGAATCTTAAATTAAAGGTTATTTTATCTATTTTGGAAGAGAATTGATCATGGCGGGCAAAATCAAAGCCATCCGGGGTATGCGGGATATTCTGCCGCCGGAGACATCGCGCTGGCAGGCCGTGGAAAATGCGGCCCGGGAGGCCTTCCGCGTCTACGGTTACCGGGAGATCCGCCTGCCTTTGATAGAGCGCACCGAGCTCTTCGCCCGCTCCATCGGCACCGACACGGATATTGTCTCCAAGGAGATGTACACCTTCCCCGACCGCCACGGCGATTCCCTGACGCTCCGGCCCGAGGCCACGGCCGCGGTGCTCCGGGCGGTCCTGGAAAACGGCCTGGACAAGGCCGCCGGGGTGAAAAAATTATATACCCTGGGGCCCATGTTCCGCTACGAGCGGCCCCAGAAAGGCCGCTACCGCCAGTTCCACCAGATCAACTGCGAGGCTCTGGGGAGCGACGCTCCGGAAGTGGACGCGGAAGTCATCCTGCTGCTCATGGAAATTTTAAAAAAGGTGCATCTGGGGACCAACCGCTTGCTGGTCAATTCCCTGGGCTGCCCCGAGTGCCAGGCCAGGTTCAAAGCGGCTTTGAGCCAGTTTCTCATGAGCCGGGAAGGGTTGTGCGAAGACTGCCAGCGCCGCCGGGTCACCAATCCCTTAAGGGTGCTGGACTGCAAGTCCGTGCACTGTAAGGAAATATTAAAAGACGCGCCGGTGCTCAAAGATTACCTCTGCCCGGATTGCGCCGCGCACTTTGCCCGGGTGCTGGAGCTGCTGAGCCGCTTCGGGGTCACCTATGAGGAGCAGCCCCGCCTGGTCCGGGGCCTGGATTATTACACCCGCACTGCGTTCGAGGTGGTGGCCGTGGGCTTGGGGGCCCAGGACGCAGTGGCCGGAGGCGGCCGCTACAACGGCCTGGCCCAGCAACTGGGGGGACCGGAGCTCCCGGCCATCGGTTTCGCCATCGGCGAAGACCGGCTGATGGAGGTCCTGCCGGAAAACTTGGGTCAGGATGACGGCAAAAAGGTTTTTCTGGCGGCGTTGGGGACCTCTGCTATGGATAAGGCCTTTTCTCTGCTCCAGGCTCTGCGGCAGGAAGGCATCGCCGCAGAGATGGATTTTTCCGGGCGGTCGCTCAAGGCCCAGATGTCCCTGGCGGACCGCCTGGCCGCGGACTATACCGTGATCCTGGGGGACCGGGAACTGGAGACAGGCAAAGCGAACCTGCGCCGTATGGCGACGGGGGACCAACAGGAAGTGACGTTGTCCCTCCTGCCCATGGTCCTGGCGGGGTTGTAAGGGGAGGCGGATTTTAAGTCCCCTTTTGGAAAAGGGGGATTTAAGATGATTTCGGGCACCTGCAAATCCCCCCTACCCCCCCTTTTTCAAGGGGGGGGATAAGAACTGTCCTTTCAGAAGAAATGTGGTGGGCACTGCCCACCAATTCCTTTGGAAAGAGCAATATAAATGAACCTTAATTTGGATTTAAGGGGGACTATCAACTAATCCCCCCTCCCCCCCTTTAGAAAAGGAGGGTAAATAATTTTGCAACATAAATATCATAGCTATTACGGAGCGCTCCAATAGCTCCCCTCCCCACCCCTTTTAGGGGTTGGTGCTAAGGGTTTGGGAGAAATCAAAGTTGTTTGATTCATTAGCAGGCCTGAAAAAACGCACTCATTCTTGCGGGGCTTTGCGGGCCCGGGACGCGGGTGGGGAAGTAATCCTCATGGGCTGGGTGCAGCGCCGCCGGGACCATGGGGGGCTCATCTTCGTGGACCTGAGGGACAGAGACGGCCTGACCCAGGTGGTCTTCAACCCGGAGGCCAACCCGGACGTCCACAACAAGGCAGGCATCCTCCGGGACGAATGGGTCATCGCCGTCCGGGGCGTGGTCAACCCCCGGCCCCCGGACATGGTCAACCCCCAGCTGGATACCGGCGAGATTGAGGTCCTGGTGGAGGAGCTGCGCGTTCTCAATGGCTCCAAGACTCCGCCCTTCCAGTTGGAAGACTACCGGGTGGATATCTCCGAGGCCCTGCGGCTCAAGTACCGCTACCTGGATTTGCGGCGTCCCGGCGTCATGAAGAATATTCTCTTCCGCCACCGGGCCGCGCAGGTGACCCGGAAATTCTTGAACGGCCAGGGCTTCATCGAGGTGGAGACTCCCATCCTCACCAAGAGCACGCCGGAAGGGGCCCGGGACTATCTGGTGCCCAGCCGGGTGATGCCGGGACAGTTTTTCGCGCTGCCCCAGTCCCCCCAGCTGTTCAAGCAGTTGCTGATGATGTCCGGCCTGGATCGCTACTATCAGCTCTGCCGCTGCTTCCGGGACGAAGACCTGCGGGCCGACCGCCAGCCGGAGTTCACCCAGATCGACATGGAAATGGCCTTCGTCACCGAAGAGGATGTCATGGGGGTGGTGGAAGGCTTGATGGTGGCCCTGTTTCAAGAGCTGATGGGGGTGCACCTGCAGCCGCCCTTCCCCCGCCTGACTTACCAGGAATGCATGGACCGCTTCGGACTGGACCGCCCCGACCCCAGGTTCGGCCTGGAATTGAAGGAGGTCACGGACCTGATCCGGGAATCGGAGTTCCGGGCCTTCCGGCAGGTGGTGGACCAGGGCGGCATCGTCAAGGCCATGAACGGCACCGGCTTGGCTAATAAGCTTTCCCGGAAGGAGTTGGACGATCTCACCGAGTTCGTGGGTGTCTACGGAGCCCGGGGACTGGCCTGGGTGAAGATGACGCCGGAATGGCAATCCCCCATAGCCAAGTTTTTCCCAGCCGGGTCGAAAAAAGCCCTTAATGACCGTCTGGAGGCCAAAGAAGGGGATATTTTGTTTTTCGTGGCCGACATCCCCCAGGTGGCCAATACCTCCCTGGGGCAGCTCCGGGTGCACCTGGGGCAGCGGGAAGGCCTGATCCCGCCGGACACCTTCAATATGCTCTGGGTCACCGACTTTCCCTTGCTGGAATACGACCGGGACGCAGGGCGCTTCGTGGCCGTGCATCACCCCTTTACCGCGCCCAAGGAAGAGGATATTCATTTATTGGATTCTCCCGACACCCTGGGACAGGTGCGGGCCCGGGCCTATGACCTGGTGCTGAACGGCACCGAGATCGGCGGCGGCAGCATCCGCAACTGGCGCCGGGATCTTCAGGAAAAGCTCTTCCAGGTCTTGGGCATGGCCCCCGCGGAGGCGGAAGAAAAATTCGGCTTTCTGCTGGAGGCCCTGGATTACGGGGCGCCCCCCCACGGGGGCGTGGCCTTCGGGTTCGACCGGCTGGTGGCCATCCTCTGCGGGGCGAAATCCATCCGGGAGGTCATCGCCTTTCCCAAGACGCAAAAATCCGCCTGCCCGGTGACGCAAGCGCCATCCCGGGTGGAGCCGGAGCAACTGCTGGAATTGGGATTGAGGTTGGAGAAATAGCCGTAGGGGCGAACCTGGTGTTCGCCCAGCATGTGGCGCCCAGGGCGAATACAAGATTCCCCCCTACGGAAAAATATATATTTGCTGGGAAATTGAAATAACAAAAAGCTGAAAGCTGACCGCTGAAAGCTGACCGCTGAAGGCTGACAGCTATAGGATGGCAGATTATGGCCCGTTGGAACAGAGATCGTCGTTTGTTGGATCATGAGCATTCCCAATTCTGGGAGCATAAGCTCCAGGAAGTGGAAGAACCCAATTTGATGCGGCAAATCTTCCCGTACACGGAGGTGGCCCGCATCGATTTCGATTACAAGTTCGTTATGCCCCAGCCGCCGGAGGAGATGATCATCACCGACACCACCTTCCGGGACGGCCAGCAGGCCCGGCCGCCTTATACGGTGCGGCAGATCGTGGAGATCTTCGATATGCTTCACAAGCTCTCCGGGCCCAAGGGTATTGTCCGGCAGAGCGAGTTTTTCCTCTACAGCGCCAAGGACAAGGAAGCGGTGGAACGGTGCCGGGAGCGGGGTTATCTCTATCCCGAGATCACCGGCTGGATCCGGGCCGTGGCCGCGGACCTGAAGCTGGTGAAGGATCTGGGATTGAAGGAAACCGGTATTCTCACTTCGGTGTCGGATTACCATATTTTCTTGAAACTCAAGTGGGGCCGGCGCAAGGCCATGGATGAATATCTGGGCATCGTCAAGGCGGCCCTGGACCAGGGGATCGCCCCCCGCTGCCACTTCGAGGACGTCACCCGGGCGGATATCTACGGTTTCTGCGTGCCCCTGGCCCTGGAGTTGATGAAACTGCGCCAGAAGAGCGGCATCGACATCAAGGTGCGCCTCTGCGACACCATGGGCTATGGCGTGCCTTATCCCGGCGCGGCCCTGCCCCGGAGCGTGCCCAAGCTGGTCCGGGCCATGATCGAAGACGGCGGCGTGCCCGGCCACCTCCTGGAATGGCACGGCCATAACGATTTCCACAAGGTCTTCGTCAACGGCGTCACCGCCTGGCTTTACGGTTGCGCGGCCGTAAACGGCACGCTTTTAGGTTTTGGGGAGCGCACCGGCAACGCCCCCATCGAGGCCCTGATCATGGAGTATATCTCTCTGCGGGGCTCCATGGACGGGATCGACACCACGGTGATCACCGATATCGCTCAATATTTCGAAAAAGAGCTGCATTATCATATTCCGCCCAATTATCCGTTTGTGGGCAAGAACTTCAACGCCACCAGCGCCGGCATCCACGCGGACGGCCTGCTGAAAAACGAAGAGATTTACAACGCCTTTGACACCAGCCGCATCTTGAAAAGGCCGGTGACCATCACCATGACCGACAAATCCGGCAAGGCGGGCATCGTCCACTGGGTCAACGCCCGGCTCTCTCTGGAAGGCGAGAAACAGGTGGAAAAGGGCCACCCCGGGGTCTCCAAGATTCATAAGCGGATCATGGAGCAGTATGAGTCCGGGCGCTGCACTTCCATCTCCAACGAAGAAATGGAAAGCCTGGCCCGGAAATACCTGCCCGAACTCTTTGTTTCGGAATTCGACCGGCTTAAGGAAAAGGCCTACCAACTGGCGGCCCACCTGGCCGAGGACCTGGCGCAACGGGACGAGATCCGCACCATGGCGCCGGCCCAGGTGGAGCCGGTGCTGCAGCAGGTTCTGGACCTCAATCCCTTTATCCAGTTCATGTACGTCACCAACCTGGAGGGCCGTAAAATCACCCGGAACATCACCCATATCGTCGACCGGGCTAAATACGAAGACATGAAGCTGGACGAGGATCTCTCCAACCGCGCCTGGTTCATTGAACCCATCAAATCGGGTAAGGTCTTCGTGTCGGATTTCTACACCTCCCGGTTCACCAGCGCCCTGTGCATCACCGTTAGCGTGCCGGTGCGCAACGAAAACGACGAAATCCAGGGCGTCCTGGGCCTGGATATCCGCTTCCAGGACCTGGCGAAGATGGAGCAGGAAGGGGAGATTTAAGGAAAGTGGCCAGTGGTCAGTGGCCAGTATCAAACATCCTCTAAATAATGAAATATTCCCTCACCCTTTGAGGGGGGAGGGTTAGGGTAGGGGTGGCGTCTTTAGTGATTCGGGAGGATAAACCGCCACCCTCCCCCCAACCCCCTTCCCTCGCAGGGAGAAGGAGTTTGTCAGTCCGGCATCCCGGAATATTTCCAGACTGACGAAAAAAAAGACGTTGTGTAAAAAGTAAGGCGATGGCTCTAGAGATTTTAGGAGCAGGCATATTAGGTTTGATAGCGATCCTGGCCTTGGGGGGCTTGCTGGGGTGGAGTGCCACTCTCTTGCCCCGGATCTTAAAGGCCGGGGACGCCGGTCCCGTGGCTCCCTGGAGTTTGGGGGAACCTGGGCCCTCCCTGACGGAGCCTCCTCCTCCAGAGGCGGCACGGGTTGCTCCCGCGCTGCCGCCCCGGGAACCTTTGGCCAGCAGACAGGAAACTGCTGCGGATGAGCCGCTGCTGGCCGCAGCCATCGGCCTGGCCCTGACTTTATATCAACAAGAGCCGGTGCAAATTGTGGGAATTCAAGCCCCTGCCGCCGGGGGTTCCGCCTGGGCCTTGTCCGGGCGCTGGCAGGCCATGCAGGGTCGGATCAATATGCAGAAGAGATAGACATGCGGCGTTATCAGCTCACCATCGGTGGTAAGACCTACGAGATAGAGGTGCTCTCCCTGACGGGCGAGCAGGCCCAGGTGCTGGTCAATGGCCGCACCTATGACGTGAATTTCCGGCCTCTGGCGCCGGGGGCAGTCCCGCCGGCCGCGCCCCAGCCTGCTCCCAGCCGGCCGGTGGCCCCGCCCCGGCCGGTGGTCCCGCCCTCCTCAGCGGCGCCGGCGGCGCCGGCCCCGGAAAAGCCGGCCGGAGCAGCGGCTCCGGGGGCAGTGATGGCGCCCATGCCCGGCTCCATCCTGGAGGTACTGGTGCAGGTGGGGGACCAGGTGCAGGCCGGAGCCACGGTGGTGAAGCTGGAGGCCATGAAGATGGAAAACGACCTGCAGACGGTCATTCCCGGGGTGGTCCAAGAGGTGCGGGTGAGTAAAGGGGACAACGTGTCCGTGGGTGATGTCCTGGTAGTGGTGGCCGCAGGCTAGTGTTTGACTGCGGGCTGTAAATAGCAAAAAGACGCCACCCCCACCCCGACCCTTCCCCCTCGAAGGGGGAGGGAGAAAAGACCGTCCTGTTTATGCTTTAAGATATCTTTGGGGGCGGAACTTAGCGAAGCAAACAAATGCCGGGAGATACGAGTCTGTTGCAGTTGGGTCTTTGGGTCCTGATGGCCGTTCTGGCCCTGGGATTGATCTATGTGGCGGTGATTTTCCGGCTGCAGCCGGTCTTTCTCGTGCCCCTGGCCGCGGGCCTGCTCCTCGCCAATCTACCCATCCCCGCTTTGAACGCAGCCTTGGCGCCTTTCTTCCTCACCCTCCAGGGCGGCTTGAGTTCCGGTCTCTATCCGGCCCTGATCTTCCTGGGGTGGGGCGCGGGCGCCAATCTGACTTACCTCATCGCCCACCCCCGGCTCCTGGTCCTGGGACTGCTGACTCCCCTGGCTTTTTTGGCGGTCCTCTTTTTGGGGTGGGGCCTGGGTTTGGAGCCCTCCCAGGCCGGCAGCGCCGCGCTCATCGGCGGCGGCGACGGCCTGGCCGCCACCTTTTTGGCGGCCAAGATCGCCCCGGAACTCACCGGCCCGGTCTCCCTGGCGGCCTTCACCCTCATCGGCTTATACTTCTGGCTGCAGCCTTATCTGGTGGACCTGTTGACCAGCAAACAGGAGCGCATGCTGCGGATGCCTCCCAGCCGCAAGGTGAGCCGGCGGGAAAGCCTGCTGTTCGCCGGGGCCGGCCTGGCCCTGACCCTGATCCTGGTGCCCTGGGCGGCTCTGCTCACCGGCATGTTTTTTCTGGGCAATATCCTCAAGGAAGCGGGGGTAGTGGACCGCCTGGCCCGCACCCTGTCCAACCGCCTGGCCGATATCGTGGCCCTGCTTTTGGGTCTGGCCGTGGGCAGCCAGTGTCATGTTTCCCTGATTTTCTCCCTGGCGTTTCTCAAGATAATTCTGCTGGGGCTGATGGCCCTGTTTCTGGCCAACATCCTGGTGATCCTGGCCATCAAGGTGCACAACCTGTTTTTTGCCCAAAAGATCAACCCCTTGATCGGCGCCGCGGCCCTGGGTCTGGTGCCGGACGCCGCCCAGATGGTGCAGATCGTGGGCCGCCGGGAAGATGCCCATAACAACCTGTTTTACCACGCCCTGGCCACCAGCCAGGCGGCCTTGCTCGCCGCTACCTTGACCTCCGGCCTTCTCTGGAGTATCCTGGGCGGGCATTGAGGCGTAGGGGCGCCCCCGGGTGTCCACCCAGGGGCGATTGGGCGAGCACCCGGTGCGCCCCGATCGAAAAATATGCCTTTGATTGGGAAAAAGTATGAGTCGGCAGAGAAGGAAGGCGGTGTAAGAGATTCTTTGACAAAAAAATCAGAAATTGCCTGATTTTCACACCTTCTCTCTCTTGTTAAGCATGCTTTAGCACCAGTCGTCTTTGTCGGGGGGGACACCTGGGTCCGCCCCGGCAAAAAAGCCGGTCTGCCGTCAACTTTTGGTGAGCAGGGCCAGAAACCGCGTTTTGCCCCCTCACTTGAACCATTTCCATTTATCCCAAACGAGGTGCCCGTTTATGTGTGATCCCCAGAAATTAGCAGCCCTGCAGGCCGCCAAGGCCAAGTATGACGAAAAAGTGGAGAAGGTGCTGCAGAAGATGCCGGAACGGAAGAAGGAGTTCGTCAATACCTCCGGTATCCCGGTGCAGCGGGTCTACACCCCCCTGGACATGGAAGGCTTCGACTACCTGAAGCAACTGGGCCTCCCCGGCCAGTACCCTTACACCCGGGCGGTGCAGCCCACGGCCTACCGGGGCCGCTATTGGACCATGCGCCAGTATGCCGGCTTCGGCAGCGCCGAAGAGACCAATGAGCGCTATCACTTCCTCTTGAAGTCCGGTCAGACCGGCCTCTCCGTGGCCTTCGACCTGCCCACCCAGATCGGCTTCGACTCCGATCACCCTCTGGCCCAGGGCGAGGTCGGCAAGGTGGGAGTCTCCATCGACTCCCTCTGGGACATGGAACGGCTTTTCCAGGGCATCCCCCTGGACCAGGTCTCCACCTCCATGACCATCAACTCCCCCTGTGCGGTGCTCCTGGCCATGTACCTGGCCATGGCGGAAAAACAGGGCGTCCCCTTTGCCAAACTCCGGGGCACGGTGCAAAACGACATCTTGAAAGAATATTCCTCCCGGGGCACCTATATCTTCCCGCCCCGGCCGAGCATGCGCCTGATTACCGATATCTTCGCCTACTGCACGGCCGAAGTGCCCCAGTGGAACACCATCAGCATCAGCGGTTACCATATCCGGGAGGCGGGCTCCACCGCGGTGCAGGAAGTGGCCTTCAC
>JAKAGH010000432.1 GCA_021817645.1 Deltaproteobacteria bacterium | reverse complement strand
CGGAACCGGCGGCTAAATATCCACTGCCAACCGCACCTCCTCCAGAGTGGCCGGCTGCCAGCGGGGCCGTTGGTCCCGATCCAGCAGGCGGGCCCTGATTCCCTCGAGATAGTCGGGTTGGGCGATCATAAAGCGCGCGGCCCTGGCTTCCGCGGCCAGGACCTCCTCCAGGGGGCGGCCCCGGTTGCGGCGCAGCAGGGCCAGGGTCAAGACCAGGGCCGTGGGCGAGCGGGCCTGGAGCCGTGCCAGAACTTCATTATCCAGCCGGCGGTGGTCGGGGCAGTGGGACAGCGAGTCCAAAATTTCCCGCACCGAGGCCTTACCGGCAAAATGCCGGGCCACCCAGGCGTCCAGCTCCGGCCGGGTTTTTTGTAAGCCCCATGGGGCCAGGATCTCCCGAAGTTGGCGGACGGCTGCCTCTTTGGCTCTTGGGAGATTTACGGCCGCTTCTTTGAACGTCTCCAGTAGCCCAGGAACTTGCGCCGCCTGGACCAGGTGGGTGGCCAACCCCACCCGGACGCTCTCTGCACCCAACAACTCCTGGCCGGTCAGGGCCAGATACTCCGGGTAACCCGGGGGACATTTGGTATGCAGCCAACCCGTGGCCCCCACGTCCGGAAAAAAGCCGATGCCGGTTTCCGGCATGGCCAGGCGGGTGTCCTCCATGGCCAGCACCAGATCGGCCCCGGCCGCCAGGCCCAGCCCGCCCCCCATGGTGATACCCGCGGCCAGGGCGATTACGGGTTTGGGAAAAAGGTGCAGGTGCAGGTCCAGGGCATACTCTTCCTGAAAAAATCGGGCGGCCCGGTCCCAGGATTTCTCCCGCACCGCTTGCACCAAGGCCTTCAGATCCCCACCGGCGCAAAATCCTCGGGCCCCAGCGCCTCTCAGGAAGACCAGGCGGCAGTCCGCGTCGGTCCGGGCGGCGTCCAGGGCCTGCTGCAACAGGCGGATCACGGCCAGATCGAGAGTATTGAGGACCCGGGGACGGTTGAGAATCAGCTCCCAGATCCCGGGACGGCGCTCCACCAAAACCGGAGGCTCTGTGGACTCCTGCAGCCCAGCCATGTCTTACCCTCTGCCGGCGATAGACCCGGTAGTATCATGTCCCAAGAATAACCAGCAAATTAAAGTCAGGCAAAAACTCCCCCTCCCACAGTGGAAGGGCGATTTGGGCAAGTAGCTATAATTAGGCCGGAAGACGCCGCTCCCACCCCTAGACCCTTCCCCCCTCAAGGGGGAAGAAAAAACCAGGCTGCTTATGTTAAGATAGTTTCGGGACGGCACTTTAACCTTTCTTTTACCATTTTCCGGGATTATTATCACTTATCTTGGCTCTAGCCGGGATGCCTCGGGCCGGGATGATCAAATTGACAATGCTGCAGTAAAGCCCATAAAATTCATCGATTTTGCTTAAAGGGGGGGACTGATGCGCTCTATTCCCGGGAAAAAGCTGGCGGGTGTATTGGTAATCTTGGCCTTACTGTTTCTGCCGCTAGGAGGCCGACCCGCCCTGGCGAGCCAGGGAGCCACCACCCTGGCCATCGGCGCCTCGGTTATCGGTGTGATCGGCACCTCCGCCATCCTCTATGGCTTATGGCGGAATCGGCCTTCCCAGCAGGACAAGGAAAAAGAGCCCGGATTATTCCCCGGAGAATTTTATGTGGGCGGTTATTTGGGCGCTTCCCTGGTCCAAAACACCGAGTTCAAATTCAATGATGGCATTTTCCCGGCCGGAGGGACGGTCAATACCTCCAAGCAAAAGTTTGAGCCCTCGGCAGTGGGCGGGCTGAAGTTCGGTTATTTTCTCCAATCCCTCCCCTATTTGGGCCTGGAAGCTGAAACCAATTATGCCCGTAACTATGTGCGGGAGCAACGGGTCAGTTTGAGCCGTCCGGTGCTGGGATTCACGCAGGCGATCCTACCCGCCGATAATTGGTCCACCTGGACCCTGGCTCTGCATCTTGTCGGCCGTTACGGGTTTCTGCCGGACCAGGAGGTGCCTTTCGGCCGGCTCCAGCCTTATGTGGGCCTGGGCCCGGGTCTGGTGGTGATCTATGATGAAGTCGATGCAGCCAAGAATTTCGCCATCGACGCCATGGCCGGACTACGCTACATGCTGCTGAAAAACGTCTCGGCCTTCGTGGAATATAAATACTCTCACCAGTTTGACGTGGAATTGGAGAGCCATGCGTTGGTCCCCGTGGCCGCCAGCGGCGCAACTGGATATTTGCAAAGGGGCACGGCGCACTTCACTTATGACAGCCATCGCATCGTCCTGGGCGTGGCCTACCATTTTTGAACCTTCCTGACCCCCGATTTGCCAAAAAAGGCGGCCCGGGGCCGCCTTTTGATTTTTTCAAGGAATTTTTTCCGAAATCTCTTAACGAAAAACCAAAAACCAAAAACGCTATTATTGCACCTGCCACTGTCCGGGTTCTTCTTGAAATTTCAGGATATCCGGGCGGCCGGTGGTGTCGATGTAGCGATTCCAAATGTCTCTTAAATCCTGGATGG
>JAKAGH010000085.1 GCA_021817645.1 Deltaproteobacteria bacterium | reverse complement strand
ATCGGGCGCTTAACTAATCCCCCCTGCCCCCCTTTAGAAAAGGGGGGAAATGCCCTTATCCATCCTTGACCTCCAACCCCCCCTGGCTCCTGGCCCCTGGCCCTATCTTAAAAAATGCCCCAACGCCTCCAGGAGCTGCTGATTCTCCTCCCGCGCCCGCACCGCCACCCGGAAGAACCGCGCATCCAGGCCCCGGAAATTACTGGCGTCCCGGATGACGATCCTCCGGGTGAGCAAAGCTTTTTGCAGGCTGGCCGCGGTAAAATCCGGCCGGGTGAGTTTGACCAGGAGATAGTTCACTGCGCTATCAAAAGGCTGCAACCCTGGCAAGGACTTCAGCCCCTGGAGGAGGTCCTGCCGCTCCCGCTGCACCAGCACCCGGGAGCGCTCCATATAATCGGCATCCCGGAGGCAGGCCCGGCCCATGGCCTGGGCCAGGGTGTTCACCGACCAGGGTTCCTGGATTGCAGCCAACCGGTCGAGGAGAGCGGCCGCGCCCAGGAGATACCCCAGGCGCATGCCGGGAATGGCGAAGAATTTGGTAAATGACCGCAGGATCAGCACCCGGGGGAATCGCTCCAGTTGGGTTTTAAAAGACGCCTCTTCCACGAAATCGATAAAGGCCTCATCCAGGAGCAGATAGCTCCCCGCGGCCTCCAGCCCCGCGGCCAGCTCCGCCAGGAGGTCCGGGGGCAGCAAGGCCCCGCTGGGACTGGCCGGATGGGCCAGGAAGACCAGGTCCGCGCCCCGGAAATCCAGGGGCTGGTCCAGGGTGAAATTTTGGGCCTCGGTGGTTAGATGGAAATCTACCGGTATGTCCGCGGCGTTTAAACCATGCTCATATTCGCTGAAGGCCGGAGCGACGATCAAAGCCTTCCGGGGTCTCAAGGCCCGGGCCGCCAGGTAAATCAGCTCTGTGGAGCCATTGCCCACCAGAATCTGCTCGGCTTGAAGATGATGATAGGCCGCCAGTTCCTCTTTGAGCCCCAGACAGCGTTTATCCGGGTAATGGACGATTTCCGGCAGGGCTTTTTGGATGGCCCTCGGAATGCCCGGAGGAAATCCCAGCGGGTTGATGTTGGCTGAAAAATCCAGCAATTCCTGGAGGTCCAGCCCCATAGTGCGGGCCAGGTGGTAGATGTCCCCCCCGTGGGGCGGGGTTTTTTCTGGTAAATTATCAGTTAATTTCATAAGTTCGCACATCAATTAGATGGAAGTCGTTTTTATTCCCCCTTTTTAAAGGGGGGTTAGGGCAGCAGTGTCCGGCAGAGATTTTGCGAAGGCGTCGGAGCTGTGATCATAAAAATGCAACCGCGGCATAATATCCAGAGCCCGTGCAGGCTGAAGCCGATATTAGCAAAAACCCCCTCCCCCTTCGAGGGGGGAGGGTTGGGGTGGGGTGGTGTCTTCGGAGGCCCAGCCCCCCCCTCACCCTTCCCTCTCCCCCCAAGGGGGGAGAGGGAAAAAGATTGTAATTTACCTGAGATAACCATAGGTGCCGACTGTCTCACTTAAAACCTAAAAGCACAGGCACTCTTATAGCAAATTCCTTGCCGGACACTACTGGGGTTAGGGGGGACTTTTCGAGCCTGAACCAAATCCCCCTAAATCCCCTTTTTTCAAAGGGGGGACTTTAGCCGAAAATGGTACGTGAGACGCACCCTACAACTCGTTCCCCAGCTCCGCTGGGGAACGCCATTGGCTGCGAAGCTCCTGCTTCGCTTTCTCAGAGCTGAATCATCTCCCGAATCCGGGCCAGATCCAGGTGCCGGCGCATCAACTCCGCCAGCCGGTCCAATTGGGCCTCCTGGAAATCCCGAAAAGAGAGGCCGGCCTGGGCCTCCCCTCCCTGCCTCCGGGTCCGGGTGATCTCCGAGAGAAACTCCCGGCGCAAGGCGTCATTATCAAAGAGGCCGTGGAGGTACGTTCCCCAGACCCGGCGGTCGGGACTAACCCAGCCGTCTGCCACCTGCACGGGCGCCCCATTGCGGCTGATAATCTCCATCGCCGCCTGCCCCCCACCCTGAGGCCGGGTCTCCCCCATATGGATTTCGTAGGCTTCGATGACCGCGCCCCCGGGCCTCCGGGCCTGCACCTGGGTGGTGGTCTTGGCCCCGGCCATGATCGTGACCACCGGCAGCAGTCCCAGGCCCGGCTCGGTCCGGGGCGGCCCTTCCACTCCCAGGGGGTCTTGGATTGCCAGCCCCAAAATCTGATACCCCCCGCAAATGCCCACCAGGTGCCCGCCGTCCCGGGCATAATCCTGAATCTGCTGAAACAGCCCGGTGTCCTTAAGATGGAGCAGGTCGCTGATGGTGTTCTTGGTCCCGGGTAGAATCAGCAAATCCACCCCGTCCAGCCCCTGGCGGTGGTCCAGATAGCGCAGGGAGACGCCCGGTTCGTGCTCCAGGGGGTCAAAATCGGTGTAGTTGGAGATGTGAGGCAGGCGCACCACGCCGACGCAAAGGCACCCGGGCTCGGACCAGGCCCCGGCGCAAGTTTTGCGCCCCAGGGCCACGCTGTCTTCCTCCGGAATCACCAAATCCGGCGCAAAAGGCATCACCCCCAACACCGGCCGCCCGGTGCGCTGCTCAATGATTCTTTCCCCTTCTTTAAACAATTCCGGGTCGCCCCGGAACTTGTTGATGATGAACCCGGCCAGCAAGCGGCGCTCCCCCCGGGTCAGCAGATGGTAAGTGCCGATAGTGGCCGCAAAAACCCCGCCCCGGTCGATGTCGGCCACCAGGAGCACCGCGGCCCCGGCCTTCCGGGCCATGCTGAAGTTGACCAGGTCGTTTTTCTTCAGGTTCAATTCCACCGCGCTGCCGGCCCCCTCCAGGACGATAAGCTCATAAGCTTGACCCAGGCGGCGGTAGCTCTCCATCACTTTTTTCACCAGCCGCGGCTTGTGCCGGTAATATTCCTGGGCGGAAAAGTTGCCGTAGACCTGCCCGTGCACGATCACCTGGGAGCCCACCTCGCTGCTGGGCTTAAGCAGGATGGGGTTCATGTCCACGTGAGGCTTGAGGCCCGCAGCCTGGGCCTGGACCACCTGGGCCCGGCCCATCTCCCCGCCTTCCGGGGTGATAAAGCTGTTCAAGGCCATGTTCTGGGCCTTGAAGGGCGCCACCCGGATGCCTTCCTGCCGGAAGATGCGGCACAGGCCCGCGGCGATGATGCTTTTGCCCACGTCCGAGCCGGAGCCTAAAACCATTAAAGGACGGTATCTCATAGAATATACTTGTTCAAATAACCCCTCGGCGTAATCATATACGGCCCATAAGCAAAGGTTTGGGAATTGCCGATAATGACCACGGTCTGCATGTCCACCGGGTGATTAAGCATCTCCGCCAGGGTCGTCACCACCACTTCCTGCCCTTCCCGCATGGCCCGGGAGACGATGCCCACCGGAGTAACCGGGTCTTTGACCTTTAATAGCAGATCCCGCACCGCGGCCAGTTGCCAATCCCGTTTCTTGCTTTTGGGATTGTAGAGGACGATGACCAGATCACCCTGCGCGGCCAGGTCCACCCGTTTTTGTATGGTCTCCCAGGGCGTGAGCAGGTCGCTCAGGGAGATGGCGGCAAAGTCGTGCATCAAGGGAGCGCCCAGAAGGGCCGCACCCGCGGCCAGGGCCGGCACCCCGGGGATCACCTCCAGCTGCAAATCCACCTCTCCGGCCCCCTCGGGCGGACCTACCTTAAGCTCCCGAGCCGCGCAGATCTCCAGGACCAGCCCGGCCATGCCGTAAATGCCCGCGTCGCCGCTGGAGACCAACGCCACCCGGGCCCCCGCCCGGGCCCGGTCAATGGCCGCCTGGCAGCGTTTGACCTCCCCCTTCATGCCGGTGGCCACCACCTCCTGGTGGGTCAAAAAAGGCTCGATGAGCTCCAGGTAAGTGCGGTAGCCCACCACCACCTGGGCTGCGTCCAGGGCCGCCCGGGCCTGGGGGATAAGATACTCCGGAAACCCGGGCCCCAGGCTGACTATCGTCAGACGGCCCGGGCCACGGCCAGGGTGGCGTTCGCACCCTTCACCTTGCCCAGGACCAGATCCCCGCCCCCGGCCTTCAGGGCCGCGGCCTCGCTGACGCTCGCCACTCCCACATGCCGGGCCGCCTGCGGTGAGGGATGGGGCACGGTTATCTGCTGCAATTCGTCTTTGGTAAACCATATAAATTCCGCTCCCAGGCTCTCAGCCGCCTGCCGCAAGCCCGGTTCCTCCTTTTTGACCTCGATGGTGGCCAGGGCCTGCAAGGACGCCAGGGCCAGCCCGGCCTGTTTGAAGGTTTGCCGAATAAAATCCAGGATTTCCTGTGCCGGAGTCCCCTTGTGGCAGCCCATTCCGGCCACCAGATTTTTAGGGCGCAGCGCCAACCATCCCGGGGGCCAGGCCCGCTCCCGGAAGCCCACATACACGCCGGGGCCTTCTCCCGTAAGGGCCGCATCCAAGTCACTTTCGCTGACAAAAAGATCAGGATTTTCCCCTAGTAAATCCGCCAGATAGCCGTCAGGGTCTACCAGGCGGACCTGCCTGCCGGACAAAAGCGCCATGTGCACCTGCCGCACCGCGGCCAGATTGTCGATGGCCCACCCCCGGGCCGCAGCCAGGGAGTCCAGGGACGGCAGTTTTTGCACATCGGTGGCGGTGGTGATCACCGGCGTGCCGCCCAGGATCTGCGCCACCTGCCGGGCCAGGTCATTGGCCCCCCCCAGGTGCCCCGAGAGCAGGCTTACAGCAAATTCCCCCGCCTCATCTACCACCACCACCGCCGGGTCCGAATCTTTGCCCTGGAGATAGGGGGCGATGCTCCGGACCACGATACCCGCGGCCATGATGCACACCAGGTTCTCCCTGATATCAAAGGCCTCCTGAAAAACCGGGGCTAAGTGCTCGAAGGCCCTGACTTCCCGGTCGCCCCCGGCCAGCCCCCGGGGCAGCCAGCAGCAGGCCCCGGGCAAATCCCGGCAGAGCCGCCGGGCCAGGGCCGCACCCTGGGGGGTCAAAGATATAACTTTGATGGGGCCTCCCTGTTTGATCATCCAATAACCTGAGCTATCGCCTGGGGATATGTTCAGTTATTATTGCCGCCAATATTTCAATGTATTTGTTTTGATGACCGCTCCCAGGAAAAGGAAGCACATAAACTTGCGAGTCGCAGCAAGATTTTTTTATGGCTTCACGAACGTATGGTTCAATCTTTTTTAGCGTTATTGCAATCACAGACGGATTGGCTTCCCTTATACGTTGAGATAAGGCATCAACATTTTCTTGGAGTCGCCTTTCACGATCGCATAGCCCTAATTGATTGACCGGAGTATGACTCAAATCATCTAGATAACAGCCGCAGGCTTTAAAATAGTCAAGAAATTCCGAATTATTCTTGAATGTTACTCCATGAGCCTTTGCGAAGGCGCGGGAAGTGAAAGTAGTCATACGGCTATCGGCATAGAAAAACTTACCGCTTTCGGGTGGCGATTCCCCGATAAGTAAAAGACGGATATTATCAGGCTTAAACCGTTGTCGAATCGCCTCTGTATCTATCCCGGCCCGGAAACCATGAGAGAAAGTCCGGTCATAAAGTTTGGATTGAGCCTTAAGCTTAGCCTCCCGGGCGGCCAGAGCCGGCCCCACCAGGATCAAGGCCTGGCGCTCGATGCCGGCTTCTTTAACCTTGGTGGCGATATCGGCCAAGGTGCCCCGGATGAGCCGCTGGTCCGGCCAGCTCACCCGGTAGGCCACCACCGCCGGGGTCTCCGGGCCGTAGGCTCCAGTGAGCTGCGCCACCACTTTCTCAATCAATTTGATGCTCAGATAAATGACCAGGGTGGACCCATGCCGGGCCAATTCGCTCAGGGATTCCGGCTCCGGCACCGGGGTGCGCCCCGCGGCCCGGGTCAAAATCACCGTTTGCGTCACTTCCGGCAGGGTGAGTTCCTGGGCCAGGGCCGCGGCCGCGGCGGCCGCGGCGGTCACCCCGGGAATCACCTGGCAGGGAATCTCCTCTCTTTCCAGGATTTCCATCTGCTCCTGAATGGCGCTGAACAGGGACGTATCACCGGAGTGGACCCGCACCACCCGTTTCCCGGCCTGCTGGGCGTGGATCATCTTGGCGACGATCTGCTCCAGATCCAGGGGAGCGGTGTCGATCAACTCCGCCTCCGGCCTGGCCCAACCCAGCACCGCGTCGGACACCAGGGAGCCGGCATAAAGAACGACGTCCGCCTGGCCCAGGGCTCGCTGCCCCTTGACCGTGATCAGCTCCGGGTCTCCCGGCCCGGCCCCTAAAAAGATGACGGGATAATTGTCTGTCATTTGTTTCTTCTCTATTTTTGCGTCTTTTCTTTGCGCCTTTGCGCCTTTGCGTGAGAAAAAAATCATGCAAAGCCGCCAAGCACGCCAAGGATTATTGAAAACCGGTCACTATCCACACCGGGTTCAGGGCCTGCATGAACACCCCTTCACCCAGGGGTTGGGAGCGGCTCACTTGCAACTGGACCACCTCTTGGCGCCAACCCGCGGCCGAGAGGACCTGCCGGGCCGCATCCAGGGTCTCCAGGAGCGCGGCGGTGACGACCACCCGGCCCACCCGGTTCAAACGGCCCAGGACGGCTTGCAGGATGGCCGGCAAGTCCTTGCCCCCCCCGCCGATGAAGACCCGTTGGGGATCGGGCAGCCCGGCCAGGCAGCCGGGGGCCTGGCCGCAGACCACCTCCAGATTCTCCACCCCGAACTTTTTCCCGTTCGCCCGGATTTGCGCAGCCCTGGCTTCATTCTGCTCCACGGCGATGATGCGGCCGCCGGGCACGAGCAGGCTGGCCTCCAGGCCCACGGAGCCACAGCCCGCGCCCACGTCCCAAAGCACCAAACCGGGGTGCAACTCCAACTTCGCCAGGACCACGGCCCGGACCTCGGTCTTGGTGATCAAGCCCCGCTCATGGTCCAGGGCCTCTTCCGGCAGCCCCAGATGCAAACGGACCGTCCCCGGCGACTGCAGGGGCGAATCCGGTGTCCGCCCTGCCTCCTGGGTGAACACCAGGTTCACCCCTACATTTAATGCCTCTTTAGCTGCAACTATTGGGGGCAGAATCACCACCAGATTCAAGAGGGAAAACTCCCGGTCTTTCGCCTCTGCCGGGCTGAGCCAGGTAAGGCGCTCCGTTTCCTGGCCCAGGTCCTCCAACACGCACATCCGGGCCTCGTTCTGGCCCACCAGCAGCAACCGGGCAATCGCGGCCGGGGTGTGCTCCGGGGCCGTGTAAATGATCAACTTCCCGGCCCGGCCCAAGGCTTCTTCCAAAGGCTCCCAGGTGCGGCCGTGGAGACTGATGATCTGCGCGTCCTGCCAGGCGATTTGCAGGCGGGCGCACGCGGCCTGGACCGCGGTGATATTGGGGTGCACCACCACCTTTTCTGCCCCCAGGACCTTCACCACCAGAGGCCCCACCCCATAATAGAGCGGGTCGCCGGAGGCCAGCACCACTACCCGCTGCTCCGCGGCCAGGGCCGGGATTTGGGCCAGGGTGGCCTCCGGGTCCTTCCCCAGAGTGATTTTCCGGGCCGGATGCTCCGGGAAATAACCCAATAGCCGCCGCCCGCCCACCAGCACCTGGGCCTCCCGGATGATCTCCCGGGCTTGAGGCGTCAGGTCTTGCGGGGACATACCCAAGCCGATTACGTGTACCGGAATCATAATAAAAGCTCTCAGCAGTCAGCTTTCAGCTAGCAGCTAGCGGCAAAGACCAATATTGGCCAATGCCGGGTTTTTAAGTCCCCCTTTCCTAAAGGGGGATTTAGGGGGATTATCCAGCGCTATTTTAATCCCCCCTGCCCCCTTTAGAAAAGGGGGGGAAATATAGGCGTCCTCTATCTACATTTGGGAAGTCGGCAATCTGTGCCCGCCCTGCCGCTGGCGGCCGGGACGGCCGCCCCACCAAATGTTTATTTTGCGCCTTTGCGCCTTGGCGTCTTGGCGTGAGATTTCTTTATCTTTCATGCCGATTGCCCCGCACTCTCCCCCCGCCACAGGGGCGCCCCGGCAAAATCCAGGATCACCGCGGCCAAATCCGGGCCAGGCCCGGCATACTCCCGCAGCGCCGCCAGCATCCCCTCCCCCACCGCGGCCACCACCGGCTGCGCCTGGGCCGCCAGCAGGAGGTCCAGGGCCTGCCGCCCGGTGTTGGCCCGGACGACCTCGCCAGCCAACCGGGAGTTGCCGGTCTGTGCCTCGGTCAATTCTCCCAATTTCTTCAAGTCGGCCAAGCCCCGGGAGGCATGGGTATGTCCCCGGCCCTGGGAGATTTTCAGGGCCTTGCCGAAAAAAGCCCCCACCGTGATCTCCGCAAATTTCATATTGCTGGCCGCCTTCAGGGCAAACCGCACGTAATCGCCCATCTGCACGAAGGCCTCTTCCGGCAGGTCCGGCAGCAACGCCTGCAGGTGGGACTCGCTTTTGCCTCCGGTGCTGAAGACGACTTTTCGTAGGCCCAGAGCCTGGGCCACCCGCAGGCTGGCGGCGATGGTGGCCCGGTAGGCCGCATGGGAGAAGGGCTTCACCAACCCGGTGGTGCCCAAAATCGAGATGCCGCCCATAATCCCCAGCCGGGGGTTCAGGGTGTGCCGGGCCATTTCCTCGCCCCGGGGCACAAAAATTTCCACCCCCAGCCGCAGGAACTCACCGGGAAAGACTTGCTCCCATACTTTTTTCACGCTGCCGCGGATCATCTTCCGGGGCACCGGGTTGATGGCCGGCTCGCCCACGGCCAGGGCCAGCCCCGGTTTGGTCACCCGGCCTACCCCTGCCCCACCTTGAAAAATAATCTCTTCCTTTACCCCGGGCGCCAACCTCCAGACCCGGGCGCCGATCTCCGCGCGGTTGGTCACATCCGGGTCGTCCCCCGCGTCCTTGATGACCGTGGCTTCCCCCCAGCTCCCCTGCCGTTTATGGGAGTGTAAGGAGATCGTCAGGCTGCCGCCGCCGGGCAGGTCCACCTCCACCCTCTCCGGGCAGGGCAGTTCCAGCAGCTCTCGCAAGGCCGCCTGGGCCGCGGCCGCGGCCGCGGTGCCCGTGGAAAACCCCTGGCGCAACTCCTTCCGGGGCCGGGGCGGCTTTTCTAAGTCGGGATAATCAATGGCATCCTGGTTTTTCAAATTATTCTCTTGCGTCTTATCCTTTGCGCGTTGGCGTCTTTGCGTGAAAAAAATGCGTTCAGGCTCATCCCCATATCGCGTAAGGAATAGCCACCATGACTAAACTCAGCAGCCTCAGGCTCTGGCTCAGCAGCAACAGCTGGGTCCCCAGTTTCGGGGAAAAAATCCCCACGTTGGCGGCCAATTGATGCCGCAAACCCCGGATAGGGGTGGCCACGATATTTCCCAGGACCAGGGCCATCACCGTCTGCGGCACGGTCAGGGCCCCGGCCTGCATAAACGCGCCGGCCGCGGCGATGCCGGAAGTAAACTCCGTGGCCACGCTGAAGATCACCACGCTGGCCGCCTCCATGGGCAGAAAGCCCAGGGACACGTGGGCCGCGGCGGCATCCCGGAGCCATTTGAACATCCCTAAGTCGTTGAGTACAAAAATAAAAAAATAGATGGGCAGGGTGAAGAGGATCACCCGGGAAAACCGCTTCTGAAACTTCTGCCAGATTTCCCGGAGCAGCCCTGCTTTTTTGGCAGGGAGCGGTGCGGCTTCCCCGCCTGCGCCCTCCGCTGCCGCCGGCAGAGCGAGACGGCCGTAAAACAGCAAAGCGACACTCCGCAGCAGGGCCGCAGCCAGGGTGATCCCCAGGTAAATCAAGCCCGCCTGCCGGGTCAGGGGCAGGATGATGAAAAAAGTGGTGGGCAGGTGCAGCAGATAAACCGGCAGGCCGTTGTTGAAGAGATAAGTGACGGCCAGCTCCCGGCGGCTGATTTTGCCTTCCTGGTACAGGGTGGCCAGCATGGTGTTGGCCATAATCCCGGAGAAAAACGCGGCTGTGAACGCGGCCCCGCTCTCCCGGCGCAGATGCCCCCAGTGCAGCAGGGGCGCGGCCCAGCCCCCCAGCTTGGCGGCCCAACCCAGGGATTCGACGGCCTGCCCCATCAGCAGGCCCACCCCCATATAGGCCAGCAGATGCAGGAGCGGCCAGGCCAGCTTGTGATAAACCTTCTGGACCGTGAGGTGATGGGCTCCGGGCAAAAGCCCCAGCCAATAGATAGTCACCAGCAGGCCGAAAGTCAGGAGCAGGACCCAGCGGCCCCAGCCCCCGGAGGTTTTTTGTCTGGCCTTCAATAACCTTTGCCCTTCTTTTTAATAATAACCATCGACAGATAGGGCATAGGCTGCCCCTGGTAGTCCCTTAAGTTCTCCACCACCGTCTCCCCCTCCAGGCCGCAGCGGCTGATGCAGGTGGCCCGGTCCAGGAGGTCCAACTCTTCCAGGGCCTGGTAGATTTCCCCGAAGTTGCGGTAGGTCTTGAGCAT
>JAKAGH010000431.1 GCA_021817645.1 Deltaproteobacteria bacterium | reverse complement strand
CCGATCTCAGCTCTTCGACCACATGACCGTACTGGAAAACGTCATGGTGGGCCGCCACCGCCTGAGCCGGGCCGGGCTATTGGCCGGGGCCCTGCGTCTGCCCTGGACCAAGGGGGAGGAGCAGTCGATTAAGGAGCGGGCCTTAGAAGAATTGGCCTTCGTGGGCCTGGCGGACCGGGCCTATCAGAGAGCGGCCGCCCTGCCCCTGGGGTTGAAGCGCCTGCTGGAAATCGCCCGGGCTCTGGCCGCGGAGCCCGCGCTGCTGCTGTTGGATGAGCCCGCGTCCGGCCTGGACGCGGTGGAAACGGAGCACCTCCAGGAGATGATCATGGCTCTCCGCGAGCGGGGCCTCACCATCCTCCTGGTGGAGCACGACATGGGCCTGACCATGGAGATTGCCGACCAGATCGCGGTCCTCAACTACGGCCAACTCCTGGCCACCGGGTCTCCCAGAGAGGTGCAGAAGAACCCGGAGGTCATTGCCGCGTATCTGGGCACGGATTGGCAGACGTGAGGGAGGGTTTCCTGTTTTCGGTTTTCTGTTTTCGGTTAAAAGAACTGGTGGCACAGGCGTCTCGCCTGTGCGGAACAGGCTGGGAAGCCTGTTCTACCGGTTTTTACTCCTCGTTCCCAAGTTGTACTTGGGAACGGTATATATCAGTCAAAGCTGTGCTTTGACACCTTATATGATGGGGCATGATGAGAATCGAGGAGGTTTTTCCCGGCCTGCATCCGGGCAGCGCCATTCGCGGCTTGCGCCTGCGGGAGGGCCTGACCCAGGAACAACTCGCAGGTCTACTGGGGGTCAAGCGCACCAACCTCTCCGAAATGGAGAACGGCAAGCGCCCCATCGGCAAAATCATGGCCAAACGCCTGGCGCAGGCCTTAAAGACTGATTATAAGGTTTTTCTTTAACCTTCCAGGCTGTAGAGTACGTCTTACGCACCAACTTTGATTGTACTATGAAAATAATAAAACCTTTATCATGAATAGGGAAGAAGAAATTACTGAAACTTATCTGAAATCATTAGGTTTAAGAGGTATCGTCTTTGAACCTGATGGTAATAATCCCCCCGATTTTTCAATAGAAGGCAGAATTGCGGTTGAAGTCCGGAGATTAAATCAGCATTTTTTCACGGAAAATGAAGTTCAAGGGTTGGAAGAACACCAGATCCCCTTATTCAAATTAGTGGAATTATGTTTGCATAAATTTGATTCGCAATATAATGGTTTCAGCTATTGGCTATCCATTAGATTTCATCGCCCAATTGATAAAGGTAATATTAATAAAAAAGCAATCACGAGATCACTGACCGATTTTTTGATTAAACCTTACCCACTTCCCTGTGATGTTAAAGTGACAGAGAGTATTTACTTTCACATTTGGTCAAGCCAAGCAGTACAGGGTAGAGTTTTTCGATTTGCGGGGGGAATAGATAGAGAAAGCGGAGGATTTGTATTAGCAGAATTCAAAAAGAACTTCGACCATTGTGTCAAAGAAAAAACAGAAAAAATTAAAGGGTACCATGAGAGATACAATTCGTGGTGGCTAGTTTTGGTCGACAAAATTGCTTATAGCTTTGATGAGGATGAAAAGAAAGACATCAAATCAATGGTCAGTGTGAATCCTGTTTGGGATAAGGTTATTGTATTAGATGGTATAAAGGGAAAAAATATTTTAGAAATTAACAAAAATATATAACCTAACCGCTGATAACTTAATAATGCTCAAAATCCGCAACCTCTATGCTTACTACGGCTCCCTGCCCGCGCTGAGCGGCGTTACCTGCCATGTGCGGGAAGGCGAGATCGTCACTCTGATCGGCGCCAATGGCGCGGGCAAGACCACTTTGCTCAACGCCATCTGCGGCCTGGTGCGCTGGCAGGGGGAGATCATTTATAGCGGCCGCACGCCCCTTGCCGGCCAGGCCCCGGAGAACCTGGTGGGCTTAGGGATTTCCCAGGTGCCGGAGGGCCGTCAGCTCTTTGCGCCCATGACCGTGGCCGAAAACCTGGAACTGGGGGCCTACCACCGCCAGACCCGCGCCAACCGCGGCGCCATTGCCCTGGACTTAGAAAGGGTCTATCGCCTCTTTCCCCGCCTCCAGGAGCGCCTGACCCAGAAGGCGGGTACGTTGAGCGGCGGCGAGCAGCAGATGCTGGCCATCGGCCGGGCCCTCATGGCCCGCCCCCGCCTGCTGCTGCTGGACGAGCCGTCCCTGGGCCTGGCCCCCCTGGTGGTGGAGGACATCCTGACCACCTTGAGCCAGTTGGGTAAGGAAGGCATGACCATCCTCCTGGTGGAGCAAAACGCCCGGGCCGCTCTGAAGGTGGCCCACCGAGCCTACGTCCTCGAGACCGGGCGCATCATCCTCAGCGGCGCGGCCCAGGACCTGCTCCAGGACCGGCAGGTGACCCGGGCCTATTTAGGGAAGGATTATAAGGAGTTTACCGAAGGCAGGTAAAGGATAGTTGTCAGTTGCCAGTGGTCAGTGGTCAGAAAAAAGGAGCAACAACTGGCCACTGA
>JAKAGH010000084.1 GCA_021817645.1 Deltaproteobacteria bacterium | reverse complement strand
TCACCTTGAAAAACCTGGACACCGATCACCTGGACCTGTGGCAGATCCATGACCTGCGCACCGATGCCGACTTGGAAGCCATCGCCGCGCCGGGTGGGGCGCTGGAGGCCTTCCGGGAGGCCAAGGAGAAAGGCTGGACCCGCTTTATCGGCGTCACTGGCCACCACGACCCGGAGGTGCTGCGCCGGGCCCTGGACCTCTATGACTTTGACACGGTGCTGCTGCCGGTCAACCCCGCGGAACCCCAGGACCGCTCCTTTCTGCCCCTGGCCGCGGCGGCCCAGGCCCGGGGGCTGGGGGTCATCGGCATGAAGGTCCTCTGCCGGGGGCTGCTCCCCCAGTTGGCGGAGGAGCCGGAGAAGCTGACTTTCGAATTGGTGTCCTACGCCCTGAGCCAGCCCGTGAGCCTGGTGGTCATCGGCTGCGACACCCCCGACCAGGTGAAGGCCCTGGCCCAAGCAGCGGAACACTTCAGGCCCATGACCCCGGAGGAGCAAAAGGCCCTGGAAGAGGCGGTGGCTCCCTTTGCGCGGCAGTTGATGTATTATAAGCCGTAAACTGAGGCTCAGATTAATATAAAGCATATTTTTGATTATTTTATATGCTATAATAATATAAAAACATATTCGAGGCGGTGATGGTTAGAAAAACTATTTTGCTGAATAACGATTTGGCAGACCAGATAACCCTCCTATCCCGGAAGGAAGACCGGGATTTTTCCGGCAGTCTGCGCTATGCTCTGCGCATAGGGTTGCTGGCTTTGCAGAATCCGGAGCTGACCGCCGGGGAAATCAGAGATATCTTGGAAGCCAAAGCAGAAATGGAGGCAGGTCAGATAGAGGAACTGAATCTTGAGGATTTATGAGACTTCCAAGTTTAAGAGGTTAAGAAAAAAGCTGCGCAGTGAGGATGAGAAAGAAGCTTTGAAAAGGGCGATAACCAAAGTGGCAGCCGACCCTCGGGTGGGAAAGCTCCTCAAAGGGGAATTTAAGTCGTTCTGGCGATTTCCCTATAAAGTGGCCGGACAAGAGAAACGCCTGATATATAAATTTGAAAATGATAGTCTCTATCTACTCTCATTCGGCCCCCGGGAAGGTATTTATCAATGACTAGTAGTCAATTTTGCATCATCGGTCTTGGCCTGAATTGTGCGGCGCAATCAGTAATCCGTCATTCGGCGTGCACGGCACGCCCTATAACTGGCCACTGATTACTGATTACTCCTTCCCCCCCATCTCTTCCAGCCGCTTCCCCACGTACCAGTCGATCTGGCGGCAGATGCCCTTGATGACCTGGGCCTCCCGGGCCCGGAGGCCGTGGCGGGCAAAGAGCCGCCGCACGTTGAACATCCAGTGTTCCGGGTTCTGGTGGGAGATGAAGTTGATCCGCACCAGAGTCTCCTGGAGCATGGCGTACATGGATTCCAACTCCCGGGAGTTGGCCAGGCGGGGCACGAAGTGGGATTTATCGCTGGCCGCGGTAAAAATCTCGTAGGCCATGACCATCACCGCCTGGGCCAGGTTCAGGGACGAACAGTCCCCGGTGGGGATGTGCACCAGGGCGTGGCAGAAGGGCAGCTCGTCGTTGGTGAGGCCAAAATTCTCCGGGCCGAAGAGCAGGGCCACCTCGTTGTGCTGGGAGACCTCCACCAGCTTACCCGCCATTTCCCGGGGAGTGTGGTATTCCAGGCGCACTCCCCCCAACCGGGCGGTGGTGCCGACAATGTACTCAAAAGGGGCCAGGGCCGCGGCCAGGTCATCCTGGACTAACATCTTCTCCAGGAGGTGTTCCGCAGTGCCGGTGGCCATCATGGCCATGCGCTGCCGGTCCAGGTCCTGGGGCTGCACCACTATCAGGCGGCTGAGGCCCATGTTGCACATGGCCCGGGCCGCGGCGCCGATATTTTCCGCCAGGCGGGGGCGGAAGAGGACTACGGCCATCTTCTCCAGGCGCGCCCGGGTGGGCGAGGCGCGGCGTTTCTGTTTCTCCATAGCCACAATGTAGCATAAACCGCGGCCGCGGCAAACTCGCCGGGGCCCTTGTTACCCTCCCAGGAATTATTATCTTTAACAAAAAGGCGGGGGAGTTTATCAAATATTCGGAGAAGTTAAGAGAATAAGAAAATTACACCACTTTCCTGCTTCCCTCCGGTGGATTCCTGGCTTGGCGGACAATGTGCTCGCCGCTCAAGGAGAAGAAAATGAAACAGAAATGGCTGCCGGTCTTCGTGTTGGCCCTGCTGGCCGGCTGCGCCCCGGCGGCGATCTCCCCGGCCCTCCAGCAGCAGGCCGGTCCGCCGGTGGATTTCGCGGCGCTCAGCGGCCATCCCGAGGAGTACCAGGACCGGCTGGTGATCCTGGGGGGCGAGGTGATGTCGGTGCAGCCCTGGGGCAAAGATGGGAGCCTGATGACCGTCAATCAACAGGAGATAAACCGGCTGGGCGATCCCCGGGGCGCCCCCTCGGGGGGCACCTTCGTGGTGGAAAGCAACGAGTGGCTCAGTCCCAGCACTTATCAGCCCAAAAGCACGGTAATTGTGGCCGGGGAAGTGAAGGGCCGCCGGGACGGTCTCCTGCTGCTAAAGGCCCGGGAAGTAAAGTTTAACGCAGCCCCGGTCTGGGAAAAATGGTATTACCCCGTGCCCCGGGAGTGGTATGATTATGACCCGAATATGGAATACTGGTTCACCCCGCCGTACTTCGACCCCTGGCGGGGCAGCGGGAGCAGACGTTAGGAAAGAAGATGCACATCGACAGTTATGAATTCGGGCAAATTGTCATCGATGGCCAGACTTATCGCCAGGACCTCCTCATCTGGTCGGGCCGGATCAAAAGCGACTGGTGGCGCTCGGAGAGCCACCTCCTGCAAATCCCCGACGTCTTTGAGGCCCTGGCCGCGGACCTCCAGGTCCTGGTGGTGGGCACCGGCGCGTCCGGGCGGATGGCGGTGGACCCGGAATTGGCCGCTTATTTAAAGGACCGGGGAATTGAGCTGATAGCCAGGCCTTCCGGGGAGGCTTGCCGGATCATCAACCACATGGGCCAGCGCCGCTGGGCTGCGGCCTTGCATCTGACTTGCTGAGAAGCGCCTCAAACCGGGCTGATATTTTTTTGAAAATTTTTCCGGTTAACTGAGCGCTCTAAACCATCTAACCCCCAGGACCCAAATACCCTAATTCCTTCTTTACAACATCCTCCAGAGAAGCAGCCTCCGGCGACCCGTCAATTCTCAAGAAATTGTCATGACTGACGACAATAAAAATAGCCCTTGGTTCATTTGCAGAACCGGGGCGAATTTTGCTACAGTGAGTGGGCCATTATCACCATTATTTCGCGGAGGAAAGATGGAGCATCCGGAAATACCAATTGCTCGTGCCGATAATCTCGGGCCAGCAAACCAAAGCTGGGCTATTTTTCTGATCAGCGTCTTAGGACTTTTCCTGGAGATGCTGCTGATCCGCTGGATCGGCACCGAAGTCCGCATTTTCGCTTACCTGCAGAACACCATCCTGGTGGTCTGTTTCTTGGGATTGGGCCTGGGTTGTTTTACCTCCCGCCAGCCCATCAATATGCGCCAGGCACTGATGCCCTTGCTGGTCATAGTTCTCCTCCTGGCCATCCCGATTACCCGGGGGGGCTTGGGCGGGATTAGCGATATGCTGAGCGTCCTGGGAGACCTGGTTATATGGAATAACGCCGTAAGAACAAGCACTTGGCATACCATCTACACTTTGGTGATAGGCCTGGCCCTGACTTTCATCCTTATGGTTTTGATTCTGGACATTTTTATTCCCATCGGGCGCATTCTGGGCCGGTTGATGGACGACCACCCCCATACCATTTGGGCTTACTCGGTCAACGTGGCCGGCAGCCTGGTGGGGGTCTGGCTCTTCGTGCTCCTCAGCTTTTTCTATCAACCCCCCGTAGTTTGGTTTTTGATTTTCGGAGGATTAGTTCTTTTCTTTCTGCCCAAAATTGGCCGGGAACGGCTGTTGAGCCTGGCGATGTTAGCAGGCATCGTGATCTTGAGCTGGTTTGCCGGACAGGAATGGGGTTCCCTGGACGTGGTCTGGTCGCCCTACCAAAAGCTGGTGGTCACTAAAGTCACCTCCCCCGAAAAAGAGGTGGGAGAGTATTTGGTAACTGTGAATAATACCGGCTACCAAGCCATGGTGGATCTTCGGTCCGCCAATATTCAGGAGCATCCGCAACTTTTTGACCCGGAGATGAACGGTTACAGTCAATACGATATCCCCTTGCTGCTGCATCCCCATCCCCAAAAAATGTTGATTGTCGGGGCTGGTTCCGGCAATGATGCCTCCGGCGCCCTGCGCCACGGAGTCAAAGAAGTCACCGCCGTGGAAATCGATCCCGCGATTATTGCTCTGGGGCGGCGCTATCACCCCGAACAACCTTACGCTTCCGGCAGCGTCAAGCTGGTCAATGACGACGCCCGCTCCTTCTTCGCCACTGCCACGCAGAAATATGACGTCATTTCCTTCAGCCTGCTGGATTCTCACACCACCACCGCCATGACCAACGCCAGGTTGGATCACTATGTCTACACCCGGGAAAGCATCAGCCGGGCCAAATCCCTGCTAGGGGAAGGCGGCATCATGGTGCTGAGTTTCGAGGCCCAGAAGCATTTTATTGCCGACCGCATGGCCGAAGTTTTGCGGGAAGTCTTTGGCCAGGCCCCCCTGGCCTTCCGCGTTCCCGGCTCCCATTACGGCTGGGGCGGCACTATGTTCGTGGCTGGAGACCTGGACGCCGCCAACCAACAAATCTCCCAAGATCCCAACTTGAAGTCTTTGATCAGCAAATGGCAAAAGGAATCTCCGGTGCCGCTGACTTACACCACGAAGATAGCTACGGATGACTGGCCCTACATCTATCTCCAGACTCCCACCATTCCCATACTCTATTACCTGCTGGCGGGGCTGCTGATTCTCCTCTTTCTCCGCTGCCGCTGGCAGCTGCAACTGGGGGGATTGATCCAGGGCTGGGACCGGTCTAACTGGCATTTCTTCTTTTTGGGCGCGGCCTTTCTCCTCCTGGAAGTGCAAAACATCAGCAAGGCTGCGGTGGTCTTCGGCAACACCTGGGATGTCAATGCCATTATCGTCTCGGGGGTCTTGGCCATGATCCTGCTGGCCAACCTGATCGCCGAGAAATTCCCCCGTATTCCCCTGGGATTGGTCTATGCGGCTCTGTGCGGCCTCTGCCTGCTCCTCTACTTTGTGGACCTTTCCCGTTTCGCGTTCCTGCCCTATGCCAGCAAAGTGATAGTGGTGGGGGGCCTGACCACTCTGCCCATGCTCTTCAGCGGCATTGTCTTCATCCGCTCCTTTGCCAGCGTTACCGGCAAAGATAAGGCTTTGGGGGCCAACCTCATCGGCGCCCTGGTGGGAGCGCTCCTGCAGTCGATTACCTTCGTGACCGGCATCAAGGCCTTGCTATTGATAGTGGCAGGGCTTTATTTCCTCTCCCTGCTGACCAGGCCCCGGGCGGCGGTGCAGGAAAGCCAAGTCAGGGAAGCGGTAGTATAAGGCGAAAAACATGATCATTGACTGCCATCTCCATAGCGGCATCCAGAACGTCTCCTGGCGTTGGGAGGACATCCGGCTCCTGCTTCTGGCCGCAGGTATCTCCGGGGCCGGAGCCATTGCCCCGGTGGAAGACGTCTATGACCGCCACAACCCGGCCTTTACCGATGACCCGGCCTGGCAGGTTTGCCGCGGCCGGGCGCACCGGTATCTCCTGGACCTCAAGGACCCGGAAATCCGGATTTTTCCTTATTTTTTCGTGTGGAACGACTTCGCCTGGGAGGATTTGGGGCGGGAGTATGTGGCCATCAAATGGCACCGCCACCCGGATGAGCCGGAATACGACTACCAGGCCCCCCGGTGCCGGGAATTTCTGGAGGTGGTGCGCCAGCGGGGGCTGCCGATCCTGCTGGAGGAATCTTTGCAAAATACCTTGTTTTTCCTGGACCAAATGGCCCCGGACCTGCCGGTGATCATTCCCCACCTGGGGGCCCTGAGCGGCGGCTACCGGGCCCTGGACGCGGCCGGCGTCTGGAGCCGCGACCTGGTCTGGGCGGATATGGCCGTGGCCGGGCTACCGGAAATCCAGGACTACCTGCAGCGCTACGGCAGCGAACGGCTGATGTTCGGCAGCGACTACCCCTTCAGCCGGCCCCAGACGGAATTACATAAGATCCTGGGCCTCAACCTGCCGGATAGCCAGACCCAGGCCATTTTGGGGGACAATTTCCGGCGCTTGTGCCGGATAAAATGAAAGTTTTCCGTTTTCCGTAAAAAATTAAAAAGGCGACTCGCAGGAGCCGCCTTTCTTTTAACGGAAAACGGAAAACTGTCTTTAAGCCTGCAGCATCCTGTCCTTGCAGGCCTCCAGCATGGGCTCGAACTGCTCTAGGAGCTGCCCGTGGAATTTGCGCCATTCCTCCTGGAATTGGGGCAAATGCTCCACCTCCAGGTTCACTCTCTGACGCGTCTGAGCTTCCAGGGCCCGCTGCATCTGGGCGATGCCCGCGCCGAACCTGGCCTTCAGCTGCTGATGGGCGCTGTTGCGCACCTGCAGGAAGTTGTGCAGAATCTGATCCAGTTCCGCCTTCAACCGGGCCATGGCCTTCCGGTCCTGGGCCGCCAGCATCAAGCCCTCCAGGGCGTGAGCCATGCGGGGGTCCATCTCCCCATCCCGGGGCAGGATAATGTTGCGCAGCAGCACTTCTTTAACGGCCGTCCGGGCCTCGGACTGAGCCGCAGATGGAAGGCCGGTTAGGCCCGCTTCCAGGTCCTCGCCATTTTTCAAGAAATTGACCGCCAATTGGCGGCCCTGGTCCCGGAACTGGTCCCGAGCCATATCCTCTTTACTGGCCCGGCCGTACTTCTCCGCCTTTTCCAGGGCCAACTCCAGGGCGCTCTTGATTTCTGCCAACGAATGCTCTCTTTCTTTCCCACCCGGGGAAGCTTAGCAGGTTTTTCACTTAAACTTGGAAGGAGAAGCGGCCTCGGTGGTGGTGCTTTCCTTGGCCGGGGTGGCCTCGGTGGTCTCCTTGGGTGCCTCAGACTTGCCGGTGCCGGGAGATTTGCCGGCATAATCACTGACATACCAGCCGCTGCCCTTGAGATGAAAGGCACAGGCGCTGATTAGTTTCTCGAGACTGCCGCCGCATTTGGGGCAAACCGTCAGGGGCGCTTCGGAGAATTTTTGCCACTTCTCCAGGACTTGCCCGCAAGCGGCGCATTGGTACTCATAGATGGGCATACTGCCTACCTCCTTGCCAATTATCTTCATAATAACGGATCACCCGGGGCAGTTCCCGGGAATTGAGGGGAGCCAGGATTTTTTGGGTCAACCGGTGCACCCGGGTCTCTTCTTCTTGCTTCTGCTCCTCGGAGGCTTCGAACAGGGCCAGGAACTGGCTGAAGCGCACCACGTGCACCAGTTCATGGGTGATAATATAGAGGAACAGGGGCAGCAGACTGAGATCCGGGCAGGTATCCAGGGCCTTCAGGATGTTATGGTCCTGGATACAGATGCGGTAAAAATCGAAAAAAGCCGACTTCAAGACCCGGTCCCGGTGGCAGCCGTGGTATTTGGCCACCAGGGCCAGGGCATGGGTGGAGATTTCCTCCTCCTCCAGGCCCTCCAGGGTTAAGATATCGTAACGGGCCCGGCGCCAATGGTTGGGGGTGAGCTTGAAAAAATTGGAGGTCATCTCCTCAGCGATAACTGTCGCTTCCTGGAGGAACTCCTTATGGCGCGGGTGAAAATGAGCGTAGTTCATAATTCTTTAACCTTATAATATTACCATCTTTACTTGAATTGTCAATTGACTCAGAGGGGGCTTTTTTCCTGCCGGTCTGCTATCTGCTCGCGGTTCACCGGCCTCATGGCCCGCCATTCCTCCTCCCCTAATCCTGGATGCCGCCGCAGAACTTGACGGAAATACGGAACAGCCCCCCAAATACCTGATAAATGCTCTATCGCGGGGGTAGGGAAAGAGAGATAAGCCGCGAGATCCCATGAAGTGAATAAGCCCGCAGTTTATTTAGACATTAACTAATTAATAGTTTTGCCTGGTGTAAATATTTGACACCTGCATTTTTTAATAATATCTTCGAGTATCTTCAAAAACATAGGATTATTCCTTTTTCAATTAGCTAGATTTAGCCCCTCCCGGGAACGACCTATGCATCCTGAACGGATAATTAGAGGAGGAGAGGCGGCGATGCGGCAAAATATTCTTGGGAGCCTCCTGGCTCTGGTGTGCCTGACCTTGACTGCCGGAGGGGCCGGAGCTCAGACTGCCGGTACGCAGAAGTGGGCCTTCCCCACGGGATCTACGGTTAGCGACTCCCCGGCCGTCGGCGCGGATGGCACCATTTACGTGAGATCGCATTCTCTGACTGTGCGCAAGCTCTATGCCGTCAATTCCGACAGCAGCCAGAAATGGGCCTTCGACAATGGGCATATACTGTCGACTCCCTCGGCCCTGGCCGCGGATGGCACCATTTACGTGGGCGCGGGTGACGGTCCCCTCTATGCCATCAACCCCAACGGCACTCCGAAGTGGGCCTTTACTACGGGAGTTCAGATTAACCCCTGTCCAGCCGTAGGTGCGGATGGCACCATTTACGTGGGCTCGGCTGACCACAAGCTCTATGCCGTCAATCCGGACAACTCCCAGAAGTGGGTCTTCGACACCGGGTATTGGATCAATTCCTCCGCGGCTGTGGGTGCGGATGGCACCATTTACGTAGGCACGGATGGCGGCGATCTCTTTGCCGTCAAGCCCGATGGCACGCAAAAGTGGGTCTTTGCTACGGGAGGTGCGGTTATCTCCTCCCCGGCTTTGGGTGCGGATGGCACCATTTACGTGGGCTCGTATGGTTATGGCGGCAGGCTCTATGCCGTCCGGCCCAACGGCACCCAGAAGTGGGCCTTCACTGCCGGGGATTATATTTACTCCTCCCCGGCCCTGGGTGCGGATGGCACCATCTATGTGGGCTCGGCTAACCACAAGCTCTATGCCGTGAATCGCAACGGCACCCAGAAATGGGCCTTCGACGCGGGAA
Organism: Deltaproteobacteria bacterium; assembly: GCA_021817645.1. Taxonomy (GTDB): domain Bacteria; phylum Desulfobacterota; class Desulfobaccia; order Desulfobaccales; family 0-14-0-80-60-11; genus SURF-52. The sequence continues at coordinate 1,388 of JAKAGH010000084.1, read as the reverse complement.
ATGTGGTGCTCTCTTCCCCGGCTGTGGGCGCGGATGGCACCATTTACGTGGGTTCGAATGACGGCAAGCTCTATGCCGTCAATCCCGACGGCTCCTGGAAATGGGACTTCACCACCGGGGGGGCGGTGGACTCCTCCCCCGCTGTGGGCGCGGATGGCACCATTTATCTAGGGTCGGGCGGCGGCAAGCTCTATGCCATTTACGGAGATTCTCCAGGCCTGGCCAATTCTACCTGGCCCATGTTCCACCATGACCTGAGACATACGGGATTTTCGAATGTCTTTATCCCTACCCTCTCCAGTTTAATTACGCTACTAATGGGGGGTTAGAGATAAAACACAGGTGGGGGGTCTCCTGTGAGCATTTTCCCGACCCCGTAATTTTAATTTTATGCCTATAATCCGGGGTAAGATCTTTATTCTCTAGCGGAGGACGTGATGCCCCGTTTGCCCCGGGAGCTGGAGAGTCTGGCCCGGATGCTGGCCTATCTGCTGGGCCGCCGCCCCGATGAATTCGGCCTGGTGCTGGAGGCCGGGGGCTGGGTCCAGATCAAAAGCCTGCTTCAGGCCCTCCATGAAGAACCGGGTTTCAGCCGGGTGCGCCGGGAAGACCTGGAGCGCCTGGCAGTCTTGATTTCTCCACCCCCTGTGGAAATATCAGGAGAGAAAGTCCGCAGCCTCACTCCCCCGGCCCCGGAGCTGCGCCGCGACCCGGTGGCTCTGCCGTCCCTGCTTTATCTGGCTATTCCTGCCAAAATCCACGCGCCGGTCTGGGAAGTGGGACTCAAACCCCCGGGCGGCCGGGAACTAGTCCTGGCCCGGCAGCCGGAAATGGCTTTGCGCCTGGGCCAGCGCCGGGACAACCGCCCCCTCCTGGTGAACGTCGCAGCCCAGGCCGCGGCAAAGGATGGCATCACCTTCCAGGCTTACGGCGAGGAACTCTTCCTGTCAGCTGCGGCCATTCCCCGGGAGTTTCTGCAACTGCCGCCGCCACCCAAAGAAACCGCGCCGCCCAAGCCCGCGGCCAAAGGCAAGCCGAAGGCCATGCCCGGTGAGTTGCTGCTGGATCTGCCCCAGATGCTGGCCGGGAAACCCGAGAAGGGCAAAAAACGGGATGAGGCGGCCTGGAAAAAGGGCGCCCGGGCCCTACGCAAGAAGCGGGACAGAGAATAGGGGCCAGGCAAAAAAAGTGATCAGTAATCAGTGGCCAGTGGAGGAAAACCGATCATGATCACTGATGACTGATCACTGGCTGCGGAAATCTATTCTCATTACCCAAGGGATGCGGCATGACCTCTGATCATCCCCCTTTGGAGGCCCTCATCGTTTTAGGGGGGCGGGTGGGCGCGGACGGTTATCCCGGGCGGCCCACCCGGCTGCGCCTCCTCC
>JAKAGH010000083.1 GCA_021817645.1 Deltaproteobacteria bacterium | reverse complement strand
GGACCTCATCGCCTTTTTTTTAAAGTAACATTGGCCGCCGAGAAATTCAAGCCTCTGCCGGCAATTTGCAAACCGAAGCTGCACTGCTGGCCTTAAAGGCCCGGATCACTGCGTCCTGGAAATGAGGCAAGTAAGGAAAGGAGGTGAGGCTGCGGCAGCCTTGACACCCGGCCTTAGGCGTCTTATCTCTTGCCTAGGGAATTGCCTAATACTCTTGCGAGGAGGCGGCCATGAAAGACTACGAGGAAATCGTTCGGAAGAAGGGATTGCCCGAAGTCGGGCAGACGGTGCGCAGCAAGAAATATGGCACCCAGTGGCGCGTGATGGAGAAACGGGAGGTTTGGCAGAACATTGAGCCAGACCCTAAAAGTGGCGACCCCCGCATGGTTCCGGCCATTTACCTGGCCTACTGGCGCATCCAGGAAGGCCTACCTCCCGGGGTCGGGAAGATGTTGGGTTATTTATATACCCTCTACGACAACACCTTTGAAATGAACTGGGAGATCGTCTCCTGAGCCATTCCTGGCCTTCCTGGTTTGCCGCACTCAGGGGCCGCGCAGAGCGGCCCTTTTGTTGTTTCGGGGCAAGGTCCGGCGGGGGGCCCGTCTAATAAAAGTTCTATATATCCTCTACTTACCCACCCCTTTTTCTTTCTTGACATGCCGCTGAATGTCCTGCCTAGTGGAAATGGGGCATTATCCGGCGGGAATCAAACTTATTCCTGGTCTTCGAGGGCTACTCATGAGTATTCGCACCCATCTTCTGCTGTCGTATCTGGGCTTGATTCTGCTGCTTACCCTGGGCATGTGGGCCGCGGCCGAATGGGTCATGGATAAAATGACCCAGGGGAACCTGCGCTTTGCCGAACAAGGGGTGATGGCTATCACCACCGCCGACTATCAAATGGCCAAGCAAATTCTCACCAATTACGGCGAATACATCATCGAAGACAAGGCTCAAGACGTGGCCCATGAGCTGGCCTTTGTCCTGGGGGGCCGCAAGACTTATAATTATGAGAAGCTGCGCCGGGACCCCACAATCCGCAAAATTGCCATCCAAACCATCTATACCGCCCAGGGTCCTGCAGGCTATACCGATCTCTACGACCATAACGGCTATATCCTGTTTCACCCTGACCCCAAGGTGGAAGGCCGCAATCAACTGGATTGGGAGAAGGAGTATCCCCAAACCACCGAAATGATCAAGCGTTCTTTCAAGGAAGACCGGGTTGCCGGTTATTACACCTTCTTTGACCGGGACGGGAAGGAAAGAAAACGCTATGCGGTCCGGATCCACGTGCCCGGGACCCCCTTCATCGCCGCGGCCATCGTTAACATTGATGAATACTTTCTCCCCACCCAGGAAAAGATGCGCAAAGCCTCCGCGGAAATCATCACCCAGGCGGATCAATCCATCAAGCAGCATTCCCAGAAGCTGGAACGGTTGGCAAAGATCGGGGGCCTGATCGCCGGGGCATCTTTTTCTCTGCTGGCCGCCTTGTTCGGCCTTTATTTTGCCGCGTCCATTTCCGGACCCTTGCGGCGGCTGCAGAAAGGGGTGAAGGAGGTGGGGGAAGGCAACTTCGCGGTGGCCGTTCCGGAAAAGGGGGTCAAAGAAGTGGTCCATCTGGCCCAATCTTTCAACCGGTTGGGGGAGCAGCTGGTGGACTACATCGCCAAGCGGGATTTTATCCGGGACACATTCGGCCGCTACGTCACCCAGGAAGTGGTCAAACGTCTCCTGGAATCGGAAGCGGCCCTGGAATTGGGGGGAGAGACCCGGGAAGTGACTATCCTCATCTCGGACCTGCGGGGCTTCACCGCCCTCACCGCGGACATGGAGCCGGAGGAAGTGGTCACTTTTCTCAACCGCTATTTAGCCAAGATGATTGAAATTCTCACGGATTACCACGCGGTGATCGACGAAATCATCGGTGACGGCATCCTGGCCTTTTTCGGCGCGCCCGAACCCATGGAGGACCATCCGGTTCAGGCCGTGGCCTGCGCCCTGGCCATGCAGGCGGCCATGAACGAAGTCAACGCCCGCAATCACGCCGACGGCCTCCCCCATCTGGAGATGGGCATCGCCGTCAACACCGGGGAGGTGGTGGTGGGCAACATCGGTTCGGAACAGAGAACCAAATACAGCGTCGTCGGGTCCCATGTGAACCTGGCCTCCCGCATCGAAGCCTATGCGGTGGGTGGGCAGGTGCTCATCGGCCCCACCACTTTCCTGCGGGTGCGAGACTCCATCAAGGTGGGCGAAACTTTGATGGTGAAAATGAAAGGGGTTCCTGGCCAGACCTCTTTGTATGAGGTCCTGGGCATCGGGGAACCTTATAATATTCACCTGCCTGAAAGATATGAAACTCTGACGCCGGTGGTCGCCATGATCCCCGTCCACCTGCAGCGCATCTCTGAAAAAATCGTCATCGGCGAAACCGAGAACGCCTGGATCACCCATCTTTCCGAAACTTCCGCCGCCATCCACTTGGAAGGAGAACTGGGGGAATGGGAAGACGTCCGCCTCTTCCTCCTGGACGAAAGTGGCCGGGAAATCCCCCAAAGGATCTTCGGCAAGGTCACCACCGTTAAAGCAGGCGCCGGGAACGAAAAGGACGTCCAGATCCGCTTCACTTCCGTGGCCCCGGAGATTTACCCTATTATTCTTAAGGCCATCGGCCGGGAGTAGTTCCTCACGGCCTTGGTATGATCAGGGCGGACCCGCGGGTCCGCCTTTCGCTGGAGCGCACCGGCTAAGGATTTTCCCTGGAAATGACGATCAGAATAAGGATAAATAATCTGTAAGAAAAAACCCATGCGCCGCCTTTTCACCCCCATCCTGATGGTTTTGCTGTTGACCGCGCCTTTTCCGGCTGCGGCAGCCGGAGACCAGGTCTCCTTTATCCCGCAATGGGCCCCCCAATCCCAATTTGCCGGCTATTATGTGGCTCATGACAAAGGCTTTTATACCGCCCGGGGCCTGGATGTGAAGATTTTGCGGGGAGGGCCGGACTTTCCTCCTTCCGAATTATTACCCGCGGGCAAGGCCGATTTCGGCACCATGTTTCTGACCGCTGCCTTGGTGAAAAGGGCCAAAGGCATCAAGCTCGTGAATATCGGCCAGATCGTGCAACGCTCGGCCCTCATGCTGGTGGCCAGGAAGTCCAGCGGCATCCAAGTCCCGGCGGATATGAACGGCAGAAAAGTGGCCCTCTGGGGGGAGGAATTTCAAATTCAGCCCCGGGCCTTTTTCCACCTGCAACACCTGGACGTCAAAATCCTCCGGCAAGGCACCACCATGAACCTGTTTCTCCGGGGGGGCGTGGAGGTGGCCTCGGCCATGTGGTACAACGAATACTACCGGCTCCTTCAGGCCGGCATTAACCCCGAAGAACTGACCACCTTTCTCCTGGCCGACTACGGCCTGAATTTTCCCGAAGACGGCATTTACTGCCTGGAGTCCACCTTTCAGAAAGATCCCGGCAAGTGCATAAATTTCGTCCAAGCCTCCGTCGCCGGCTGGCAGTATGCCTTTGCCCATCCCGACGAAGCCCTGGATATCGTCATGAAGTACGTCAATGCTGCCAATCTGCCCACCAACCGGCCGCAGCAGAAGTGGATGCTGGAACGCATGCAGGACATCATTCAGCCTCCCGGAGCCGACATCCCCATGGGCCGCCTTCAGGAAGGGACCTATAATCAGGTGGCCCGGGAGCTGAAAAATTACGGCTTCATCGAGAAGATCCCGGATTTTCACCAGTTTTATCGCAATTGTGGGTCCAGCCATGAAAAATAGCGGCCTGGCCACCAGGCTCACCATCTATATCCTTACCTTTACCGCTCTCATTTTTGTTGCGGCTTTGACTTATAATTACTGGGCTTCCAAGGCCGCCATCATGGACGATGCGGTGGAAGACGCCAAAAATCTGGCTTTGGCCACCGGCAACAAGATTGAGGTCACCTTGCAAGGGGTGGAGAAGATTCCCCGCCTGCTGGCCACCATCCTGGAAGAGCAGCCCTTTTCCCAACCCGACCTGTTGCGCCTGCTCAACCGGGCCCTGGCCAATAACCCCGAAATTTACGGGATTTCGGTCTCTTTCGAACCCTTTGCCGCTGACCCCAAGAAGTATTATTTCGCCCCTTATGTCTATCGACATCAAGGCAAGATCAAACTCAGCTATTTGGGAAACGATACCTACCAGTACTTCTATTTGGATTGGTACCAAATTCCCAAAGAACTGCAGCGCCCCATTTGGAGTGAACCTTATTATGATGAGGGGGGCGGCAACATCGTCATGTCCACTTATTCCGCGCCTTTTTACGGGGAAAAAGAGGGGCGCAAAGAAGTGCGGGGTGTGGTGACCGCGGATATCTCCCTGATGAAATTAGAAAAGCTGGTGGCTTCCGTACGAATTTATCAGACCGGCTACGCCTTTCTCGTCTCCCAAAATGGGCGTCTGCTCACTCATCCCAATAAAAAGTTGATCATGCGGGAAAGTATGTTCAGCCTGGCCGTGGCCGAGAATGATCCGCAGCTGCGGCAGATAGGCCGGGATATGATCCGGGGCGGCCATGGCTTTGTTCCGGTTAATGACTTTGTCACCCGGGAAAAATCCTGGATGTACTATACCCCTCTTGGTTCCACCGGCTTGACCCTGGGGGTCATTTTCCCGGAAGCGGAATTGTTCGCCAATGTGCGGCGCTTGAGCCAGAGGCTGACCATCATCGGCTGCGTCGGTTTGATCTTCCTGGGGGTGGTGATCACCCTCCTGTCCCGGGGCATTACCAAACCCTTGAGAACTCTGGCCCAGACCGCCGCGGCCCTGGGCCACGGGGATTTCTCCGTCACCGTGCCGGAAACCGGCGCCAAAGAGATCAAGCAGCTGGCCCACTCTTTCAACGAATTGGGGCTGCAGCTCACGGACTATATGGAGAAGCGGGACTTCATCCGGGACACCTTCGGCCGCTACGTCACCCAGGAAGTGGTGAAACGGCTCCTGGAATCCGAAGGAGCCCTGGCCCTGGGGGGCGAAACCCGGGAGGTGACGCTGCTTTTCTCCGACTTGCGGGGCTTCACCGCACTCACCGCGGAGATGGACCCGGAGCAGGTCATTACCTTCCTCAACCGCTACCTGGAGAAAATGATCGAGATTCTCATAGATTACCGGGCAGTGATCGATGAGATTATGGGCGACGGCATCCTGGCCTTTTTCGGCGCGCCCGAGCCCCTGGAGGACCATCCGGCCCGGGCCGTAGCCTGCGCCCTGGCCATGCAGGGGGCCATGGAGGGGATTAACGCCGCCAACGCTGCGGACGGCATGCCCCATCTGGAGATGGGCATCGCCGTGAACACCGGCTCCGTGGTGGTGGGCAACATCGGCTCGGAAAAGCGTACCAAATACAGCGTGGTGGGCGCGGACGTGAATTTCGCCTCCCGCATCGAATCCTACGCCGTGGGCGGCCAGGTGCTCATAGGCCCCGCCACCCACTGGCGGGTCAAGGACATCATCGACGTAGGCGAGGTCATCCAAGCGGAGATGAAAGGCGTGCCGGAACCGGCCACCCTCTATGAGGTGCGGGCCATCCACGGCCCCTACAACCTGCGCCTCCCGGAACGCCGCGAGGCCCTGGTGGCCCTGGCCCAAAGCCTGCCGGTCCACCTCTACCACATCAAAAACAAGATGATCATTGGCGTCAGCGGCACGGCCCAAATTACCGAACTCTCCGACACGGCAGCCGCCATTCAGTTTGACGGCGAGCTGACGGCCTGGGAGGACGTGCGCCTCCACCTGCTGGACGCGGCAGGAAACGAAAGACCCGGAAAGATTTACTGCAAGGTGACTACCGTGACGCCCGGGGCCGGCGACACCCGCGAAGCCCACCTCCATTTCACCTCCGTCTCCCCGGAGAGCCGGGCGGTTATAAGCGCTGCCCTGGTGCAGGAATAGGCAGGGCGGGTAAGGAAAGATATTACGAGGTTGCCCTAAATGCCGCCGGGCTTTCTCATGGAAGGGGGAGAAAACTGATGAAAATTTTAAGGAGCATTACGGGGCTGTTTCTGCTGCTGATGTGGGTGATGTTTGCTGGCGCACCTTGCTGCCTGGCTGCAGAAAAGCTCACCCTGAACGATGCCTGGCAAATAATAAAGACCAAAAAGTTCATCGATCTCACCCATGCCTTCGCTCCGGGGATTCCCCATTGCCCGGGCTTTCCCGATGAGAAGAGAGAAACCCTGTACTGGTATGAACCGGGGGCGGGCAAACTGGGGAGCGGCTTTTATGCCCAGTCCTTCACGCACGTGGGCCAGTGGGGGACCCATGTGGACCCGCCGGCGCACTTTGCGAAAGGCGGGCGCACCGTGGATCAGATCGACGTCAAAGAAATGATCCTGCCCCTGGTGGTCATTGACGTGCACGAGAAGGTGGCCCAAAACCCGGATTACACCATCAGCATGAGCGACGTTAAAGACTGGGAAAATCGCCACGGCCCCGTACCTCAGGGGGCTTTTGTGGTCATGCGCACCGACTGGTCCAAGCGCTGGCCGGATATGAAAGCCATGGAGAACAAGGATGCCCGCGGGGTTGCTCACTACCCGGGCTGGAGTATGGAAGTATTGAAATATCTTTATGAAACCCGGAAGATTACGGCTTCGGGGCATGAGACCACGGATACGGACCCGGGGATGGCCACGTCTAAAGACGACTATTCTTTAGAGACCTACATCTTGAAACAGAACCATTATCAAATCGAGCTCCTGACCAACCTGGACCAGGTGCCGGAGGCCGGCGCCCTGGTGGTGGCGGCTTTCCCCAAGCCCAGGGGCGGCTCCGGTTTTCCGGCCCGGGTGTTTGCCATTGCGCCATAAGGGAGGTAAGGAGGAAAGGCGAAGCGCCTCCCGCCTTTGGCGTTATTCCATCTAAAGACGCAGAACCACTGAGTCTCGTCTGCTTCAGTAAATGCGAGATTCTTCACTCCGCTACACTCCGTTCAGAATGACAGATCAAAATTATTCCAAATACTCTTGCAAAGCCTTCTTCAAAAACTGCCGGGCTCGTTTCAGCAGACCGTCCACGGCCTGGGGGCTGAGGCCCATTTCTGCCCCGATTTCCTGGTAGGAGAGATCGCCGAAGCGTTTCAGGACCAGGGCCCGGCGCTGGTTTTCCGGGAGCGCGGCCAGCAAATCCTCCAGCCGCCGGGCCAGGTGCTGTTCCTCCAGGGCTTCGAGCGGGCTGGCCCCGGCGTCCGGCAGGGCCACGGCGTCTTCCTGCTCCAGGGGCTCCTGGAAATGGCGCTGGCGCAGGCGGTTTAGGCAGTGGTTGGCGGTGATGCGGTTGAGCCAGGCGCTCACCGTCGCCTTAGGCTCGAAGGAGGAGGCGTGTTCATAAACCTTGATAAAAACCTCCTGGAGGGCGTCTTCCGCGTCCAGGGGGTCCTTGAGCAGCCGGTAGGCCAAATTATAGAGGCGGGTCTGGTGGCGGCGGATGAGTTCCGTCAGGGCCGGAGCCTCTCCCTTAGCCACCCGGCGCAGCAGGGCATAATCCAGGTCGGTGGGTTCAGCGCTCAAAACAGGGTGAGGTGGATGAGATCATCCTTCTTACAGGCCCGGAGCTTTTCCATGTGGCGCAAGGGCGCGAATTCCCGGCGCAGCTCCGCTTCGCTCAGGCCCAAATGCGCCGCGGCCTCGAGCAGCGGCACCTCGCCCCGGTCTTTCACCAGGTCGTAGAGCTGCTGCTGCAAGGGAGTCAGGTTTTGTCCCCCGGGCAGATCCTTGAGACTTTTGGCCGTGTGCACCGCCCAGGGGTCGCAGGTCTTGGTGATGGTCTGGGAATCCAGGTAGCAGTCTTCGCAGAGCTCCTGGCCCAGGTATTCCCGGGCTTCCCCGGGCTCCAGCGCGGCGTGGCACTTGGCGCAGGTCGGTTCCGGCATCGGTTTTCGTCCCTTAAAATTATCGGACTTCTAACCCCGCAAAGAGTTAGGGCAAATTTTTCATCTAAAGCTAAATAATTTCGTAGGGGTACAGCTTGCTGTGCCGAGGCTCTGAAGGGCATAGCAAGCTATGCCCCTACACCATATAACGATCGTTCTTTGACGGCAACTTGCCAGCAAAATCTCACATAATTATCACACAATTTTTCAATCTACAGAGAAAATTGAAGGGGCGGTTCGAAAACCGCCCCAACCGCTCCGCTCCTTAATCAGAGGAAAAAAGGGCTTATAATTCGTACTCGCCTTGCATTTCCAGGATGAATACCCCGGGCTTGTCGCTCGGGGTCACCACAAAAGTGCCCGCGCCCTTGAGGCCCGCCAATTTGCCGATACCTTTGTCCACCTCCCACTTACCCTTGGTCATTTCGCCGTTTTTGTCCCCGGTAAAGCGGGAGTAAACTGCGCCGTTAGCGTAAACGGTGGTGGCATAACCGTGCATCCGCCCGTCGCCCTTGATGCGGTCATGGAAGCCGACGCTGCGCCGGTAGACAAACTCTCCCGCGACCCCAGGAGTATATTCTAGGGGACAGCCTTCCAGTTCGGTGAGCATCAGGGAATGGTCCGGGACATCGCCAACTTGGAGCATTTCGCGGCGGGTGACATAAATCTTGAATTTGGCTTTGCGGTGCATAACGGTCCCTCCAGAAAGTAGTGGGGGCGGGGTAAAGGGCCGAAGACCGGCGCCGACGGACGCCCGTACCCCCGGTTTTTTCCCCCTAACCTCCGGACCTGCCCCAGAACAGGGCCTGCCCGCAGGAGGATGATTGACTCGCGGCCCTTTCTCCCGCCCGGTAAATTTATGTTAAATATCCAATTCGTTTAATTCAAGGACGTTGCTCTGAATAAAATCACGCCGCGGTTCCACCTTGTCACCCATGAGGATGGTGAAGATTTCATCCGCAGCATAGGCGTCCTCGATGTTGACCTTAAGCAGGGTGCGGGTTTCCGGGTCCATGGCGGTCTCCCAGAGCTGCTCCGGATTCATTTCTCCCAGACCTTTAAAGCGCTGGATAGACACACCTTTTTGACCTGCCTCCAGGATAAAGGCCACCAGTTCCTCCAGGGTGGCGAATTCCCAGGTTTTTTCCTTTTCTTCCAGGCGATGGGGCGGAGACTGGAAATCCACCAGGGACTGGTCCAGCTTCACCAGGGCCTGAAAATCGCTGCCCCCTAAAAGCTCCCAATCCAGGCGCATCTCCGGGGCTTCCCGCTGGCCGTCGGCAATGAGGATGGCCTGGGCGTGGTGTTCTTCATCCTCCTCCAGGCGGCCATGCCAGCGGCCGCCGGCCTCCAAGGCCGGGAGCAAGGTGGACAGCCTCTCTTCCTGGCGCAGACTCTCTTTGGAGATTATGCCCTGATCCAGGAACAGGCGCAGGATCTCCCGGGCCAGACCCCGCTTTTCAAAGCGGGTGAGATACTCCTGGTAGGCAAAGACCTTTTCCAGGGCCTGGGACAGGGCCGGGCCCTGGATAGTGCGCTCGGGACCCAGGCGCAGGCGCTTTTTCTCCAGGCCCCGCTGGATCAGGTAGGTTTTGAACTCCGAGTCGTCTTTCAGATAGATCTTTTCACTGCCCCGGGTGACGCGGTAGAGCGGCGGCTGGGCGATATACAGGTAGCCCCCTTTGACCAGGGCCTCCATTTGCCGGTAGAAAAAGGTGAGGAGCAAAGTGCGGATATGGGCGCCGTCGACGTCCGCGTCAGTCATGATGATGACCTTGTGGTACCGGAGGTCCTCCTCAATATTGGCCTCCTCTTTTTTGGAGAGGTCCGAGCCCAAAGAAGAGATCAAGGTGCGGATCTCCGGATTTTCCAGCATCTTTTCGAAGCGGGCCTTTTCCACGTTCAGGATCTTGCCTTTGAGCGGCAGGATGGCCTGGAAGCGACGGTCCCGGGCCTGTTTGGCGGAGCCGCCGGCGGAGTCCCCCTCCACCAGGTAGATTTCCCGGCGTCCCGGGTCCCGTTCCTGGCAGTCCGCCAGCTTACCGGGGAGAGTCATGTCCCCCAGGGCCCCTTTCTTGCGCACCAAGTCCCGGGCGCGTCTAGCCGCCTCCCGGGCCCGGGCCGCGTCCAGGAGCTTGGCCAGGATGCGCCGGGCCACCCCGGGATTTTCCCCCAGGAAGGTGAGGAAGGTCTCATACAGGAGGTTTTCCACCAGGCCCTTGACTTCGCTGTTCCCCAGCTTGGTCTTGGTCTGGCCTTCGAACTGGGGCGAGGGCAGCTTGACGCTGATCACCGCGGTCAGCCCCTCCCGGACGTCTTCCCCCTGGAGGTGCGAGTTTTTCAGGGCCTTGGGGAGCTCGGCGGTGGACATATATTGGTTGATGGCCCGGGTGAGGCCCGCCTTGAAGCCGCTCAGATGGGAGCCCCCTTCCCGGGTGTTGATGTTGTTGGCAAAGGTGAAGAGTTGCTCGTTGTAGGTCTCGTTGTACTGGAAGGCTATCTCCATCTGGATGCCGCCCCGGGCGCCGGAGAGATAAATGGGGTCCGGATGGATGGGGTTTTTGTTGCGGTTCAGGTACTGGACAAAGG
>JAKAGH010000430.1 GCA_021817645.1 Deltaproteobacteria bacterium | reverse complement strand
GCTGTCCGGGTTCAAAGCCATCGCGCCGCGCCATCAGGCCTGCTCCTTGTCGTTTCCAGACTTGCCGGAGGAATTCTTCTGCTGGTTCTTGCCGCCCTTCTCCTCAACGTGGCAGCCGCACCCGGGGCCGCACCCGCTGCTTGCCTTGTTCATGGACTCCTTGATTATGGCCCAAAGGCCTTTCTTGCCTGACTTCACTTCGTTCTTCTTTTCCATTGAATGGTGCTCCTTATAATTGGATATCCTTACTCACTAAACCTGGTTTTTCCGGCCAGTCTGCCCGCTGCCCGGCCTCCTCGATAAGGCATAACCCCAGGTCGAGAAGGTTAAGAGTACACGGATCTACCACTCGGTAATGGATGTTGTTCCCGCGCCGGGTGAAATTGAGGATGCCCCGATCGACAAGGCGCTGCAGTTGATTGGAAACTGCCTGCGGCTTCATCCCCACGCTGCTGGCGAGGTCCGTCACGCACAACTCCCCGCACCGAGCCAGGGCGTGAAGCAAACGCAGCCGCGTGTCGTTCGCCAGCACCTTGAACAGGCCCATGAGTTCAACAGCCTCCGCAGAAGTGATTAGCCTCCGGTCCTTCAGGGCGGGCTTGGGCGAGCAAGGAGACAGTTCAATTTGCTTTTTCGGGGCCATCCGGTTCTCCTTTAACGACACACTTTTACAGGATATAGTGTAAGACTGGAGATGTCAATGCCTTCTTCAGGCATTCGAGATCGCCCTGTCAATCCGCACCCAAGCTTACCATACCCCCACCTTATGGTCGGGGGTTACCCTTGGCAGGACAGTCCTTTCAGCTTTTTCCGGAGAAGATGACCCAGGCGCTCCCGCAGTCCATCCCGCACCCAGCGGAACACCGTGATAGTTTCCGCCGGTCCAGAAGGCGGTCTTTCCGGTAGCGTGCTTAAAGTCTACTGTCCCATGATAGCCGCCACATCCTCGCCAGAGGCCAGTAAACCTTTGGCCGTCAGGAACTTGAAGTCTTCATTGTTAACCAAGTGATGCAGCGCCTCTTTGATACCCCGGATGGCAGCCATCAGAAGAGTGAGGGGCAAGCTTATACGGGCGATATCTAGATGCTTCAATTCTTTCAGGCTTAAAGATTCCAGGTTGTAGGGCAAGCCCGCGGCGATGCTGATGGAACGTCCCGCTTCTGCGCGGAGCCGACGGACTTCTGCCATAGTCTTGACGCCGGTAGGGAAAGCCAGATCTGCGCCCGCTTCCAGGTAAGTCCGGGCCCTCCTGCACGCTTCAGCCAAGGCGGCCTCCCGGTCGGACAAGACATTGAGGGCATCGGTGCGGGCATTGATAACCAAATCCGGATGACCCTCAGATTCAGCCGCAGCACGGGCCATCCTGATCTTCTCAACCATTTCTTCAAACGGAACCAGGTCCTTGGCCTCGTCCCAGCGCCCTAAAACCTGGTCCTCCAGGTTGATGCCGGCTACGCCGATGCGGATGAACTCCCTGATAGTCTGGCGAAGTTTGGCCTTGTCTCCAAACCCGTCCTCGCAATCAGCCATTACCGGTACCCGAACCGCGTTGACAATCTTGCGGGTTAATTCCATATTCTCAGAGTAAGAGAGATTTGTCTCCCGGGGATAGCCGGAAGCGCAAGCCATGCTGAAACCTGAGCACTGAACCGCCTCAAAGCCAGCCGCCTCTATCAATTTGGCCGACAGCGCATCGAAGGCGTCGGGCATGATCAGAGTTGGCCCCATGGATAATCGGTTTTTCAAAATCACACTCAAGCTTACCATTACCCTTACCATTACCCCCCTCCCGCCGGTAGGTTATTCTTGGTTGGATAGCTCCTTCAGCTTTTCCCAAAGAAGATGTACCAGGCGCTCCCGCAGGCCGTCCCGCACCCAGCGGAATACCGTGAGAATTTCTGCTTCCGTGCCCGTGGCTTTGGCCGGGTCCGGAAAACCGACGTGGCTGACTTCGGTTTCGTCGGGAAAGATGGGACACTGCTCAAGAAGGGAGAATGGCATGATCCCAGACATCCTGGGAGTACCAGGCCCTTCCAAGTCCTGTCATGCTATCCCATGAAAATTCTCCTCCTGACCCAGGAGGGTCGGCCCGCAGGTGAGGGCAACTGAAAGTCTGCTCTCCCCGGGCGATCTTGCCATAACGGTCCTTGATAACATCCTTCAGGTTCTGATTACCAAAGTACTTTCTCTGTGACCGCCGCTCTCACAAAACGGCGTTGAAGATATAACCGACGATGGTAATGCCCAAGGCGACCACGCCGATGAACACCGCGATGAGCTTGGGCTTCAGTACCTTCCGGAGGATAACCAGTTCCGGGAAGGAAATGGCGATGACCGACATCATGAAGGCCAAGGTCGTGCCCAGGGCCGCCCCTTTGCCCATTAGAGCCTCAACGACAGGAATAACTCCGGCCGCGTTGGAATACCATGGGACCCCGAACAGGACCACCGCCGGCACCGCCCACCAAGCCTTCCCCATATATTTTGCCATCATGCCGGCGGGAATATAGCCGTGAATCGCCGCTCCCGCCCCGATCCCTAAAATG
>JAKAGH010000429.1 GCA_021817645.1 Deltaproteobacteria bacterium | reverse complement strand
AGGATGGAGGCAAAGGCGGTAATCTTGGAGCGAAGATGCCGATAATCAGCTCTCAGGCAGCAGGTTCAATTTAAATACCCATGAAAAACCTTGCCATTTAGCCATCATTCCCGGAGCAGACCTTCAACCCCAGCCACGTTAAGAAAGGCGCATAAATAAAAACCCCCACCCAGCCCAGGCAAGTTTCCCCGATCCAGAAGGTCATAAAGAGGTTGAAGCCCAAAATCCCTAGGTAGAGGCCGGGTCCCAGCAAGGCCCGGTAAGGAAAATCCCGGCGGCCCCAGGACCACCCGGACTCCGGCAGGCGGGTGATCAGGAACTGCAGGAGGCGGATCATGACCAGGCCCACCAGGAACCAGCCCCCGAAATTGGCCAGGGTGACGCCGAAATAGACGCCCGGTTCCGGATAGCCGTAAATTTGCCCCAAAAACCAGCGGTAGCCCCGAAGCGCCAGGGGGTCGATGACGATGTCCAGAGTGACCATCAGTACCGCGGCCAGGATCAGGACCCGCCAGGACCCCAGAAATTTCAGGTCCTCCTCCAGACGAAAGCCGCGCACTTGCCAGCCCCCCCTTCCCAAGGCCAGCAGAGCCATGGAAAAGCTGGCATACGCCAGAAAGACATAGGACAGGGAGTCCATAAAGGGAACGCCCGCCACCCAAAGTTCCCGGTCCACAGTGGCGGGGATATAGATATAGCCGCCGAAGGGAATACCCCAGTGGATCGAGCTGAACTCCGCGGTCCAGGCGATGAGGTAGCCCAGGACCAGAAAGGCCAGGGCCCTTCCCCCTCCCAGGTGCCAGGTCGCCAATAGCAGATAAACGGCCAGAAAGATGAAGACATAGGGCCGCAATACCACGGTGCCGGCCAGAAGCAGCAGAATTTTCAAGGAGAAGCGCCCCAAGAATTATCAGGTTTCAGTTCTTAGTTCCGGGTTTCTGCAAAAGAACTCTTCAGGATTATCGCCTCCAAAGCTAACATAGGTGGGGACCTTAGGTCAAACCGGGGTGCGGCCGGCCAAAAGAGGCCACGCTTTTAACTTTAACTGCGCCGGAAATGGTTTTTCCCAGGGTTCCACATACATTAAAAGGTTAAGAAAAATATTGCCTTAATTTGCCAAGTCCCGCAGAGTATGGAAAAGGTGGGTTGGAAAAGCGGAGTTTACCCCTTGTTTTCCAGAGAGGTAATGGCTAAATTCCAGAGGGAAATTTGTGCTAAGGACAGGAAATGAGAAGACTTTCGCACGGGCTTTTTCTCGCCCTTAAGTGGCTCATCGGCGGTGTTATCCTCTTGGAAGTATGCAGCTTTGCGGTCATCTGCGTCAGCAACTACTGGATTTATGGTCAATTACGGGATGGGGAAATGGTGCACTATGACCCTTATGCCCTGTTTCTTGAAGGAGTGCGCCCCACTTCCAACAATCCCCCCCCGGAGAAGGGGGCTTTGACTTTTTGGTTTTTTGGCGGCTCCGCCATGCGGGGCGCTACCGACTATGACGACCGCACCATCCCCAGCTTTTTGGCCCAGATCTGGAACCGGGAAGAACCGCAATTGCCTGCGGCCATGATCAACCTGGGGGAGGACGGCTTTAATTCTTTGATGGAAGCTAAGTACTTACAAAAACTATTGATTGACCAGCCCGCGCCTGCGGCGATTATATTTTATGACGGAGCCAACGATTCCGCTTATTTCGCCCAACAGCGCACCCCGGACGCACACCAGGGCTATGAACGGGTGAGGGGCATGATCGAGGATTACCACCGCAGTCTTTTTGGATTGTTGAAGCCTTTGAATGCCGCCATGTGGTCTTCTTTTACCCGTGAGCTCTATGACAAATTCAGGCAGGGCGTCATCCGCATAGATCCGGATTCTCCGACGCTGCGGCAATTCGTGGACAGTTGCGAAAAGAGATATGACTATTTGAATAAAGTGGCAGCCAGTTTTGGGGCGAAATTTCTGCTCGTCTGGCAGCCCTGCTGGTGGTCTGAAACCGTACCCGTGGCGGAGCCGGTTAAAAAAGAAGAAGACCTGATCCTGGGAAAAAAATCGGCCCTGCGGCATAATTTCCTGGTTACTTACCAGGCCCTGGTGAACCGCCTGCAGAAAAAGCCTTACTTCATAAATTTTCAGAACATCATGTGTTCCAGGACGGAGCCCGTGTACCAGCCTGACGGCATCCATATGCTGGATGCAGGCCGGAAGTTGGTCGCCCAGCGCTTTGACCAGACCTTGAAGGAACGTTTCTTGATCGCGGACCGTCTGGATACCCCCAAGGCCTGGGCTGCCTGGCGCGCACGTGTAGCCAGAGTCCAGTAGCAGTTCCCCTTATTTCATCCCTGCTGCATACCCTGACGGCTTCACGGCAGGACTACCGAACCCGTCCCAGGTCCGGCAGGGGCTCGCTCCAGCTCAGGTAATCACTATCAGAAGCAGCGCGGATTTTTGGCCGTAAGGTGCAAGCGCAGCTTGCAGCCTCCTGTTTTTCCCACAGGCAGGGTTCCCGCCGGAGACGGCCGAGATGAGTGGGCATTAAGGTCCAATCTAGTGTAT
>JAKAGH010000428.1 GCA_021817645.1 Deltaproteobacteria bacterium | reverse complement strand
GGCTCTCAGCCTGTTTTTAGTGCTCCTCCTGAAATTTACCCTGTTTATGGGCTGTGCGGATAAGGCCACCGCGCCCGTACTAATCTGCTTCCCGGTGCTCAGCCGTTGGGGCATGGTCTTGCTGGCGTACCTGTCCCCTTATGCCCGGCCGGAGGGGGGGCTGGGCCAGGCCATGACCACCGGCGTCTCCGGCCGGGTGTTGCTGGGCGCCACCCTCAGCGCCCTGCTCCCGGCTTTTTTTATCTTCCGGGCCGGCGGCCTGCTGGTTATGGCCGCGGCCGCGGCTACGGTCTGGCTCTTGAGCGTTTATTTCCGGAAAAAATTAGGCGGCGTCACCGGCGACGTCCTGGGCACGGCCAACGAAGTCCTGGAGATTCTGGCGATCATAGGCTTATCCTTGTGCAGGCCTTCCTTCCCACCTGTTTCTTCCCTGCTGTTTTTCTGATAAAATTATTAGGATGGGGGTAGAGAGCGGTTCTATCCCGGGCTGCCTCCAGATGCCCCCTGCTGAGACCGATTTGCCAGCAAAACAGGAGTTGCCTGTGGAGGCGAGCCCAGGGTCCCGCCTGCGGAAATAAAAAATATTTAGGAGAAGGCCATGTTACCGGATATAGCGGAAATCAAAGATAAATTGAAAGAATTTAAGGAGAGATTGGCTCTCCTTCGAGGTCATCTTTGATCTGGCGGGCAAACAGACCAGGCTCAGACACCTGGAAGAATTAATGGCGCAACCGGACCTCTGGGACGACCAGGCCCGGGCCGCGGAAATCCTCAAGGAACGGGGAGCGCTGCTGCAGGCGGTGGAGGAGTGGCAGCAGCGGGTCAAAGAAGTGGATGATCTGGAGGTCCTCCTGGAGTTGGGCGAGGAGGAGGAAGACCAGGCCACGTTAAAAGAGGTGCTCAAGGATCTGGCCGACCTGGAGAAGACCTTCGGTGATTGGGAACTCAAGCTGCTCCTGGGCGGCGAAGAAGATCAAAAGAACGCCATCATCACCATCCACGCGGGCGCCGGGGGCACCGAGGCCCAGGACTGGACCGAGATCCTCCTGCGCATGTATCTGCGCTACTCGGAACGCAAGGGTTTTAAGACCGAGACCATCGACCTGCTCCCCGGGGACGAAGCCGGGGTCAAGAGCGTGACCTTCACCGCGTCCGGCCCTTATGCCTTTGGCTATTTCAAGAGCGAAACCGGCATTCACCGCCTGGTGCGCATCTCCCCCTTCGATGCGTCCGGCCGCCGCCACACCTCCTTTGCCGCGGTGCAGGTGCTGCCGGAGGTGGATGACCGCATCGCCATCGAGATTAACGATAAGGACCTGCGCATAGACACCTTCAGGGCCAGCGGCCCCGGGGGCCAGCACGTGAACAAGACCAGCTCCGCGGTGCGGCTTACCCACATCCCCACGAACATCGTGGTCTCCTCCCAGACGGAAAGGTCCCAGCACCGCAACAAGGAACTGGCCATGAAGGTGCTCCGGGCCCGCCTTTACAACCTGGAGCAGCGCAAACGAGACGAAAAGAAGCATGAACTCCAGGAATCCCAAAAAGATATCGCCTGGGGCAGCCAGGTCCGTTCCTATACCCTGCAGCCTTACCGCCTGGTAAAGGACCACCGCACCAAACACGAGGCCGGCAACGTGGACGCGGTCCTGGACGGGGACCTGGACGGCTTCGTGGAAGCCTTCCTCCTCAATCCTGGGGAAGAATAATCTCCATGCTCTATAGCCGCTGCTCCGAAGTTGATGAGAAATTTTGGCTGGACCTGGCCCAAGCCGACCCGGAGGACATCCGCCGCCGCACCGGGGTCCGGCGGGACCGGCAGGTCTTTCGGGTCCCTTGTTTTAACCGGGAACTGGTGGCGGACCTGGAGGAGCAGCATATTTTTTTGGCGGATGCGCCGGATGCAGAACCAGGCTTCCGCCGCTGCCTGATCACTCTGCTTTACCTGCTTTTGATCGATACCGCGGCGTTGGGGCCACCCCTCAGCCCCCTGGAATTGCCCGGGGCCACCATGTTTTTCCAGAAGAGTGGCCCGCACGCCCTGCCCAACGCCCCTTTGGAAGACCTATTCGGCCGTGACCCGGCCGGTTTGGCGGCGGCCGGCCGCCGCCTGGAGGCCGCAAGCCGGGACAAAGGCGACCTCGCCCTGGCCTTCCAGGTTTTTCCGGGGCTGACCGTGGAAGTGATTCTCTGGCAGGCCGATGATGAGTTTCCGGCCCAGGTGTCCTTCACGGTGCCCTCGCAGCTGGACCGCTTCTGGCAACTGGATGCGGTCTTGGGCCTCTTAGGGGTGGTGGTCGAAGAAATCCTCCTGGCCGCTTCACCCACAACTGCCTAGTGTCGTGTCCCAGAAATAACCGACAAAATAAAGTCAGGCAGAATCTCCCCCTCCTGCGGTGGGTTTATCATTACCCACAATTCAATAACTGGTTGATTTCGAAGCGTATTGGTGGCGCAGGCTTTCCAGCCTGCGCAGGTTTTCCGGCGCAGCCCGGAAGGCTGCGCCACCAGTTATAAAAACTTGTGGGTAATGATGAGCTGCGGCGGGAGGGGGGGGCTTAGACAACTATCTGT